>URLI01000020.1 GCA_900548585.1 uncultured Prevotella sp.
GCTGTCTATCGCCGCAGCCTCGTCGTCGGTGAGGATGACAAATGGTTTGGCTGGCGCTTTATTGTCAATAGGCTGGATGTAGCCACGGAACGGCGCCGCTGTTGTTTTTGATGGCATCTGCGCATCACTGCCAGGAATGGGTTCAAACTCTTCCACTTTTCTCCATACGTCAATCTTCTTGCTGTCCGTGTTCAGCAGCCACGTATTGAGTTTGACTGCCAAGTGGTTGTTAAGCCGCTCGGTGCCACCCACGAAGTTGTATGACTGTTTTGTACCGGTGACGGCAAAACCCTGTGGCTTGAGCGTGCCGGCATTGACGTTGCACAAAGCGGAGTTTGAAGGCGTTTGAGTGACTTCAGTGCCATCATCATTTACCTTGGTACTGCCCGATGCCGCAACCTGTACGTTGTCGGCAGCTACAATATCCTGCGAGGTGTGCGCTTGGCCGTCGGTAATGCGCAGCAGGTAGGGCTTGTTGGCCTCGAGCGGCTCGCCGTCGGGAATGGAACGGAACAGGTAATAGTCCCTGTATTCGTATTCTCCTTCTCCCTGGACGGGTTTGTTGTATGTGCCACGATATTCCAGCTTGTATGCGCGGAACCCCTTCGGCACATTTACCTCGTATGGCAGCAGCATGGTGAAGCAGTTCTTGCCATTGCTTATGCCGGAAAAGTCGCGGTAGGTGGTAAGGGAATTGTCTTCACCAAAATAGAATTTTTTATATATTCTTCCTAATTCGTCTTCTAAATCTTCAGATTCAACAATGGCATTGAACTTGTTATACACAGCCTTCGTAGCCTTAAACTCGTTTGGGAACTCATAGTCAGCTCCGTCTTGTACACTTAGCAGTGTGCAGGTGCCATCTTGTCTTACAAAGTTCACATCTTCGCCCTCAGCAAATGTAGGCTCTTTTCCTGTTGGCATTTTCGGCAGATATACCACGGTGTGCGTAGGTAAACCAAAATAAATGCTTTCCATGTCCGTCCGAGAAATCGGAGCAGATGTTTCGATTATTGTTCCGTCTTCTATTTTTTTTAGGTTCTCTAACGTATGCAGGTCTACAAACTCCAAGTTGACACAACCACCAAAACTGTTGCGACCGAGCATACAGCCTGCGCCACCTTTCCACGTGAAGCTTGTGAGACTACTGTTGCCACCGAAGCCGTTTATGTCTATTGATTTAACATTTTCAGGAATGACGAGGTCACCTTCCAAGCCACAATTATAAAATGCAGAATGTCCTATTGTTTTGACGCCAGGCATACTGACTTTTTTCAAACTGAAGTTGGCTACAAAAGCTTGATCACCAATTGTTTCTACAGATGAGGGAAGATTGATTTCCTTGAGTTCATTACACTCTGCGAAAAAACCCACAGGAATTAATGTGACACCATCTTCTATTGCTACACTCTCCAAAGAGATGCAGTGGTGAAAACAGTATGTTCCGCCTCTATCGACAAATTCTTCATTATTATCTAATTCCCAATTAAATGTTTTTGATGTTTTCTCTAAAACTCCCTTTGGTATAAGGGAGATGGTTTTTAGCCTTATGCAGCTCGCGAAGCAAGAGAGACCTAAATAGTCTATGTGAGGAAAGGACACAGAAGTAAGGCTCTCGCATCCAGCGAAAGCACTAATACCCAGACTTGTTTTTCCAGGAATATCAACCTTTTCCAAACCGCTGGTGTCGAAAGCACCACTACCAATTAGTTTCAGGGCAGCAGGAAAATTGATTGATTTCAAATTGGTTGTATTTTCAAAGGCATTGCCACGAATATACTCAATGGTGGGGGGAAGTGTAACGGACGTGATGCTCTCTACGTCGGCAAATGCTCGAGCGTTAATTCCAACAACAGTCCATGACTTGCCTTTATAAGAAACAGTTTCAGGAATGGTAAGGTGTCCTGACAACGTCTTTTGATAGGTATTTTCAGGATCTGTATTCGAAGGGTCGTCAGTCACATATACTTTATGATTCGTGGCGTCCTTTATTATATAAAATAAATTACCAACCTTAAATTGGTCGTTAACATTTTGTGCTGTTATGGGCATTACAATGAGCAGCAGCAAGGCGAGGAAGATGTCGCGCCGTTTTGTTGTTAGCAAGTAAATTTGTTTCATCATGAATAAAGTTTTAGATTTTATAATTGTCTTGTGTGCGACAGGCGGATACGGTCAAGGTGCACGGCTGCCTGTGAAACCATGCACTAATAAGTAGTCTTGCCTTTGCAAGAAAGACAAGCAAGAGAGAAGTGAGTGTTAATATAACATAATTACAGGGGGGGGGTAATAACGTTTGTTAACGTGATTATCTCCTCATTCTTGCGCTTATAACGTAACAATGCAACGATGGGGTGAAAGGTACTGTTGCCCATGTTCTGAATATAGATTGTTATAAATTTCTGCAAATTTAGTGGTATTTCCCGATACCTGCAAGTTTATTATAAAATATTTTAATGAAAAAGTACAAATGTATCACGCGCGGCATACCCTACAGGTAGTCCACCAGCATGTCCCAGACGGCAATTATGTGGCACACCGAGCCGGTAAGGACAAAGAAGTGGAACACCGTGTGCATGTACTTCCGCTTGTTGAGGCAGTAGAACACCGCCCCGGTGATGTATGCCACGCCCTCGGCGATGAGCCATGCCACGGATGCGGTGCTTACGCTGCGCACGAGCGGCCCGAAGGCGACGAGCACCGACAGTCCCATCAGCACGAAGCAAACTGTCTCGACGATGCTGTGCTTGCTAAGTTTGCAGAAACTCACAATCGTCCCGGCAATCGCCGCGAGCCATATAAACGAGAACAGCGTCCATCCCCAGTAGCCCTCCTGGCGCAGCGCGACGAGCGTTATCGGCGAGTAGCTGCCCGCAATGTGCCAGTATATCGCGGCATGGTCCCACTTCCTGAGCCGCTCCTTCCATTTCGACCATGCGCTCAGGCTGTGGTATGTCGTGCTTGCGATGTATGACATCAGCATCCCGAAGAGGTACAGTATTATGCCGGCCGTCGCCCAGCCGTTGCCCTTGGTGAAGCACATGTAAAGGAAAATGCTGCCCACGATGGCTCCTATCAAGATGCCGCCTGCGTGGCTCCAGCTGTTCCACATCTCCTCCTTGTGGTTGAAGAAAATCCTTCTCATTCCTCCTTGTTTGGCGGCGCCGTTGCTGCATGCGGCTGGTCTCCGGCTGCATTTTCCGCCGGTGCTGCCGCCGTTGGCGGCTCCGGAGTGCCGTTCCCTTCAGTCTCCTCCGCGCTTCCCTCCTCCTCTTTCGCCGTGACCGGTCTGATGAGCCTTGCCGCCTGCTGCTGTTTCTCCCGCGAGAGTTGGTTCCCCGACCTGTCGAAACCGAGCAACGCGCGCTGCCTGCCGGTTGCCTTGTCGGTGACGGCGACGAAGAACATGTCGCCCTCTCGTGTCACCTCACCCTGTGCCAGAGCCTCTATGGCGAGGTTTGTTGTGTTCATCCTGTACAGCCCCTGCGCCGCCTTGCCGTCGCTGCCGCCTGCCGCCACCTTTGCCGTGAGCATAATGTACTCCTTGTCGGGCGACAGCACCGCCTCGCGTATGCCGGCGTCTATGTCGTTGTCATTGTAGTATATCGCCGTTTCCTCGGTGAGGCTGGTGAACGACACCTCGTCGAGCCGCTTCGTAACGGCGTCGAATTTATACAGGTGTCCTCCGTTAAGGTAGAAGAGGCAGTGCCTCCGCTTGTCGGGAAACTTCGCCACGAAGCCCGTCCCCGACGGCAGTTTCTGTTCCATGCTGTCGATGGCATCGCTCACGGCGTTCCTCTCCGCCTTGCCCTTTGTCTCTGTGCGGCAAGCCGACAGTGAGACAGCCATCACCGCGATGATTGCCAGTGCCACGGCCCGTCCTGCATTGATCCACGGGCTTCTGCTTCTTGCTTCTTTCTCAATTTCCATTATGTCCATTTGTTTTTTCTTGTTGTCAGTTTGGTGAATGCGCGGACATGCGGCCCTGCCGTTGCGGTGTCGCATGTCCGCGCATTGTTCCTTTCAGTCGGCGATGGTGAAGTCGAGCTGCCTTTTCTCGATGTTCGCCCTTGCCACCACGATGCGTATCGGGTCTCCCAGTTGGTATCTGTGGTGTCTCCTGCGCCCCACGAGCATATAGTTTCTCTCGTCGAAGTCGTAGTAGTCATCGTCGAGGTCGTGCATTGAGATCATTCCCTCGCAGTGGTTCTCGTCAATCTCGGCGTATATTCCGTAGCTCGTTATCCCGCTTATGTGTGCGTCATACTCGTTGCCAATCTTGTCTCCCATGAACTCCACCATCTTATACTTTATGGAGTCGCGCTCGGCCTGCTGTGCCAGCGCCTCCATGTCGCTCGAGTGCTCGCACAGTTCCTCGTAGTGGTCTTTGTTTGCCGAGCGTGCGCCGTTCTGGTAACGTGTCAGCAGTCGGTGCACCATCATGTCCGGGAAGCGGCGTATCGGCGAGGTGAAGTGCGTGTAGTAGTCGAACGCCAGCCCGTAGTGCCCTATGTTATGCACGCTGTACTTGGCTTTCATCATGGCCCGCAGTGCCACCATCTCTATCACGTTCTGCTCGCGCTTGCCGTTTATGTCGTCCATGAGTTGGTTCAGCGATCGCGATATCTGGCCTTTTGTGCCTGCCGTGTTTATCCTGTAGCCGAACCTTGTGATGAACTTCGAGAGGTTGTCCAGCTTTATCGGGTCTGGCTGGTCATGCACCCTGTAGGGCAGTGTCTTGGGTCTCTTTCCCCTTTCCTTCTTTCCCACGCTTTCCGCCACTGTGCGGTTTGCGAGCAGCATGAACTCCTCGATGAGTTTGTTTGCGTCCTTCGATTTCTTGTAGAACGCCCTCGTTGGCTTTCCATTCCCGTCGATGTCGAAGTGCAGTTCCTCGCGGTCGAATTTCACCGACCCGTTCTTGAAGCGTTTTTCGCGGAGTTTCTTTGCCAGTGCGTCGAGCATCAGCAGTCCGCACGCCATCTGTGTTGTCACCTTCGCCTCGCCGCAGTCAACCGGTCTGTTGGTCTTTGCCTCCTCAAGGTTCTTCACCCTCACTGGCGACGGCTCTCCCGTTCCGTCCCTCACCCCGTTCTTCTCCAGTATGTCCTGCACCTCCTCGTATGCGAAGCGGCGGTCGCTTTTTATCACGGTGTGCACCAGTCGCCACGACTTTATCTCCGCCTCGCCGTCGAGCAGGAACACAACGCTGTAGCAAAGTTTCTCCTCCCCGGGGCGCAGCGAGCAGATGAAGTTGCACAGTCTCTCGGGGAGCATCGGTATCGTCCGGTCAACGAGATACACGCTCGTTGCCCTCCGGAATGCCTCCTTGTCTATTATGGAGTTTTCCCTGACATAGTGCGACACGTCGGCAATATGCACGCCTACTTCCCATCCGTCGCCCGCCTGCCTTATGCTCAGCGCGTCGTCGAAGTCCTTAGCGTCGTACGGGTCTATGGTGCATGTCATCACGTCGCGGAAATCCTCGCGCCGTGCGATCTCCTCGCCGCTTATCGTGGCATCGATTTTCTCTGCCGCAGCCTCCACGTTCTTGGGATATTTGTATGGTAGTCCGTATTGTGCGAGTATCGCGTGCATCTCGGTGTTGTTCTCACCCATCTTTCCGAGGACGTCAACCACTTCCCCCACGAGGTTCTTGTCGTCCTTAGACGGCCAGTGGGTCACCTTAACCACGGCCTTGTCGCCGGTCTTCCCGCCCTTCAGCTTGCGTTTCGGTATGAAGATGTCGTGTACGAATATGTTTGAGTCGCTTATAAGGAATGCGAAGTCCCTCTCCACCTTGAGCCTTCCCACGAACTGGTCGTGGGCGCGCTTCACGATCTCGATCACCATCGCCTCCTTTATGTGCTTCTCCCTTCGCGCCATCATCGTCACCTTTACGCGGTCGCCTGTCAGCGCGAAGAGCGAGTTGCGCTCCGCCACGAACACCGCCTTGTCCGAGCCGTCGGCGATGAAGGAGTTCTTGCCGTTGGCCTTGCGTATGAACGTTCCCTCCACGGTCTGCCCGTGTGTGCTCAGGCGGTACGAGTTTTCCGACACCTTGCTGAGGAAGTCGTCCCACGCCATCTCCTCCATGATGTCGATGGCGAGCATCTTCTCGGGATGTTTCTTCAGGTTCAGGCGTTTGAATATCTGTTTGAAACTGAAAGTCTCGTTTGCGTTTGTCTTGAACAGCGTGGAGAGCATTTCCACCAATCTCTTCTTGGTAAGGCGCTTACCTCTGTCTTTTCCCTTTGCCATAAGCCGATATTATTGGTAATCAACTGCGAAAGTAATAAATTTCTGCGACATTGTGACAAAACATCCGGATTATTTCAATTTTTCTGCAAAAAAACATGGTTTTTAATGTTATTGTAACATAATTGATTTTTTCTGACTAACTTTGCAGCCATGAAAATTCTGGTAACTGGCGCGACAGGGTTCATCGGCAGTTTCATAGTCGAGGAGGCAATCCGGCGCGGCATGGAGACATGGGCCGCCGTGAGGGCAAGCAGTTCGACGAAATACCTCACCGACCCGCGCATCAATTTCATCACGCTCAACCTCGACAGCGAGGAGCAGTTGCGCGAGGCTCTCGCGCCGCACCGCTTCGACTATGTGGTGCATGCCGCCGGGGTGACGAAGTGCCTCGACCGCCGCGACTTCTTCCGCGTGAACACCGAGGGGACGAAGAACCTCGTCAGGGCGGTCACGTCGCTCGGGATGCCACTGAGGAAGTTCGTGTTCCTCAGCAGCCTCAGCGTGTTCGGCCCGGCACGCGAGCAGCAGCCATACCGCGAGATAACCGACGGCGACACGCCGGTGCCGAACACCGCATACGGACAGAGCAAGCTGGCGGCGGAAAATTTCATCACCCAGCAGGCGGCGCTGCCATACGTCATACTGCGCCCCACGGGGGTGTACGGGCCACGGGAGCGCGACTACTTCATGATGGCGAAGAGCATAAAGAACCACGTCGACTTCGCCGTGGGCTACCGCCGGCAGGTGCTGACGTTCGTGTATGTCACCGATGTGGTGCAGGCCGTGTTCCTCGCATTGGAGCGCGGCCCGGTTGGCGGCAGGTATTTCCTAACCGACGGGCGCAGCTACTCGTCGCAGACGTTCAGCGACCTGCTGCGGAAGCACCTCGGCGTGAAGGGCCTGCTGCGCGTCAAGGCACCGCTGGCAGTGCTGCGTGCCGCCACGTTCATCGGCGAGAGATATGGCAGGATAACGCGCAAGGTGACGGCGCTCAACGACGACAAGTACAACATCATGCGGCAGCGCAACTGGCTGTGCGACATCAACCCGGCACGCGAGGAGCTCGGCTACCGCCCCAGTGTGGAACTGGACGAGGGCGTGCGGCGCTCGGTGGAGTGGTACCGGGATAACAAATGGATTTAGAAAGGGATGAATAGAATAGGGAAATACCTCTCTGCGGAGAAGCCGCTGAAAGGGCTGATGGCCGTGGAGTGGGTGGTGGTGGCGTATCTCTTGCTCACCACGACAGTGATACTTTTCTGCTACACCGACGCCGTCAACCCGCGTGCGATGCTCATGGGGCGCGTCCGCGTGGCGGCGATGACCGCCGCGATGTGGCTCACCTACCGCCTGTGGCCGTGCCGCATGACGCGCTTCCTGCGCGTGGTGGTGCAGATGGCGCTGCTCTCATGGTGGTACCCTGACACCTACGAGATAAACCGCATGTTCCCCAACCTCGACCACCTGTTCGCCGCGTGGGAGCAGTCGCTGTTCGGTTTCCAGCCCGCGCTGCTGTTCCACGAGGCGATGCCAGGCAGGATTTTCAGCGAGCTGATGGACCTCGGCTACGCCTCCTACTACCCCATGATAGCCCTTGTGGTGCTGTTCTATTTCGTGGCGCGCTACAACGAGTTCCACCGTGCGGCCTTCATCGTCCTCGGGGCGTTCTTCCTCTATTACGTCATCTTCATCTTCGTCCCCGTCGCTGGCCCCACGTTCTATTTCCGCGCCGTGGGCGTCGACCGCATCGCCGACGGCATATTCCCCAGCCTCGGCACATATTTCAGCAGTCACCAGGAGTGCCTTCCCTCGCCGGGCGACGCCAACGGACTGTTCTACACCCTCGTGGAGTCGGCCAAGGAGGCTGGCGAGCGCCCCACGGCAGCATTCCCCAGCAGCCATGTGGGGTGCAGCACTGTGCTGATGCTACTGGCGCTGCGCACCAGGAAACGGTGGCTCGTGTGGACGCTCCTGCCGCTGTATGTCCTGTTGTGCATCTCAACGGTTTACATACAGGCGCACTACGCCATAGATGCCATAGCCGGCCTGGCCACCGGCCTGGTGTTCTATTTCCTGCTGCTTGCCGTGTCGAGGCGCGTCTGCAAGTAAGTGGGTGGTTCCGCCATGCCTTGCCGCGCAATACCAAATCAGTGCCGCAATGACTGGCCCTGGATAAATAAATAAAGAAAATTCTTTGTCATTTTCCTTATTTGCAGTAACTTTGCAGGCATATTGTAAAGAACGGAGAAATAAACCTCTACGACAGATGATGGAATACGATTTCAGAGCCATTGAAAAGAAATGGCGGGCGCGATGGGTTGAGCAGAATACATACCGCGTGACTGAGGACAAGAATAAGAAGAAACTTTATGTGCTGAATATGTTCCCGTACCCCTCGGGGGCCGGGCTGCATGTCGGCCATCCCTTAGGATATATCGCGAGCGACATATACGCACGCTTCAAGCGGCTCGAGGGCTACAACGTCCTCAACCCGATGGGGTATGACGCATACGGACTGCCTGCCGAGCAGTATGCCATACAGACGGGACAGCACCCGGCAATAACGACGGAGGCAAACATCAGGCGCTACCGCGAGCAACTCGACAAGATTGGGTTCTGCTTCGACTGGGATCGCGAGGTGCGCACCTGCGACCCGCGTTACTACAAGTGGACGCAGTGGGCGTTCATACGCATGTTCCGCTCTTTCTACAGCGACCGCCCGCTCGCCGGCAACGACACCGGCGAGAAACCGATGGCGAGGGACATCGCGCAGCTTGAGGAATATTTCCGGCAGCACGGCACCGAGGGTCTCGCAGCCTGCGGGGTGGCATGCTCCGTGGAAATGAAGTTCACCGCCGGCGAGTGGAACTCATGGGACGACAGGCGCAGGCAGGAAACGCTGATGAACTACCGCATCGCTTACATCGGCGAGACGATGGTCAACTGGTGCGCAGGGCTCGGCACGGTGCTGGCAAACGACGAGGTCGTCGATGGCGTGAGCGTGCGCGGAGGCTATCCCGTGGTGCAGAAGAAGATGCGGCAGTGGTGCCTGCGCGTGTCGGCATACGCACAGCGGCTGCTCGACGGGCTGGACACCGTGGACTGGACCGAGTCGCTGAAGGAGACACAGAAAAACTGGATAGGGCGCAGCGAGGGCGCAGAGGTGGAGTTCCGCGTCAAGGACTCCGACCGCTCGTTCACCATCTTCACCACGCGCGCCGACACCATTTTCGGGGTGACGTTCATGGTGCTCGCGCCAGAGAGCGAGCTCGTTGGGATGCTCACCACCGGCGACCGGCGCGGTGAGGTGGAGGAATATGTGGCATACGTCAATAAACGCACCGAGCGCGAGCGCATCTCTGACAAGAAGGTCACGGGAGTGTTCTCCGGCTCGTATGCCGTCAACCCGCTCACGGGCGACCCTGTGCCAATATGGATTTCGGAATATGTGCTCGCCGGCTACGGCACCGGCGCCATCATGGCGGTGCCGGCACACGACTCTCGCGACTATGCCTTCGCGCGCCACTTCGGGCTGCCCATAGTGCCGCTCATCGAGGGTGCGGACGTGTCGGAAAGTAGTTTCGACGCGAAGGAAGGCATCGTGTGCAACTCGTCGTCGGACAAGCTGTCGCTCAACGGGCTGACCGTCAGGGAGGCAATCGTAAAGGCAAAGCTGTATGTGGAGCAGCAGGGAATAGGCCGCGTGAAGGTGAACTATCGCCTGCGCGACGCCATTTTCTCGCGCCAGAGATACTGGGGCGAGCCTTTCCCCGTTTACTACAAGGACGGTATGCCATACATGATACCAGAGGAATGCCTGCCGCTGGAGCTGCCCGAGATTGACCAGTACAGGCCTACCGACGACGGGCAGCCGCCGCTGGGACGCGCCAGGCGCTGGGCATGGGACACCAAGTCGGAAACAGTCGTTGACAACACGCTCATAGACAACGCCACGGTGTTCCCACTCGAACTGAACACCATGCCGGGGTTTGCCGGCTCGAGCGCCTACTACCTGCGCTACATGGACCCGTGGAATGACAAGGAGCTGGTGGGCAGGGAAGCCGATGAATACTGGCAGAACGTCGACCTCTACGTCGGAGGAACGGAACATGCCACGGGGCACCTGATATACTCACGCTTCTGGAACAAGTTCCTCTTCGACCTCGGGGTGTCGTGCAGGGAGGAGCCATACAAGAAACTCGTCAACCAAGGCATGATACAGGGGCGCAGCAACTTTGTCTACCGCGACAACGCCGCAACCGCCGCGAAGGGGCATCCCGTGTTCGTGTCGCTCAACCTGAGGAAGGACTGCGGCGACGTGACACCGATACACGTTGACGTCAACATTGTGTCGAACGACATCCTCGACACAGACGCCTTCAGGGCATGGCGGCCCGAATATGCCGATGCGGAGTTTGTCACCGAGGACGGGAAATATATCTGCGGATGGGCGATAGAGAAAATGTCGAAGTCGATGTTCAATGTCGTAAACCCGGACATGATTGTCGAGAAATACGGTGCAGACACGCTGCGCCTCTACGAGATGTTCCTCGGGCCCGTGGAACAGTCGAAGCCATGGGACACTAACGGCATCGACGGCTGTCACCGTTTCCTGAAGAAGTTCTGGAGCCTTGCCGGCAAGGCCATCACCGCAACGGAGAACACCGTCGCCACGAGTGAGTCGATGAAGAGCCTGCACAAACTCATCAAGAAGGTCTCGCAGGACATACCGCTCTTCTCCTACAACACGAGCATCTCGGCGTTTATGATATGCGTCAACGAACTGTCGCAGCAGAAATGCACCGACCGCGAGGTGATCAAGGCTCTCACCATACTCATCGCGCCGTTCGCACCGCACATCGCTGAGGAACTGTGGGAACGCCTTGGGCAGCGAGGCAGCGTCTGCGATGCATCATGGCCCGCTTTCGACGAGAAACACATTGCCGAGAGCAGCGTGACGATGGGCGTGGCCTTCAACGGCAAACGGCGCTTCGAGATGCAGTTTGACGCCAGCGCAGCCAACGATGCTGTAGAAGAGGCGGTGCGGAACGACGAGCGCACGGCGAAATACACCGCCGGGAAGAAAATCGTGAAGGTGATCATCGTTCCCAAGCGGATGGTGAACATCGTCCTGGGAGGCAAATGAAAAAACAATAACAAATAAAAAACATTCATATCATGGTAATGAACAAAGCAATGCTCAGGGCAGAATTCAGGGACTACTTAGGCATCACATTTGCCCTTGTGCTGTATTCCTTCGCGTTCACATTCTTCCTGATGCCCTACAACATAGTGACGGGAGGCGTGGCAGGTATCGCCGCAATCGTGTATTACGCAACATCGTTCCCCAACTCATACACATATTTCATCATCAACGTATCGCTGCTGGTGGTGGCATTGAAAATCCTCGGCGTGAAGTTCCTGATGAAAACGATATACGCCACGTTCATGCTCTCGTTCCTGCTGTGGCTGATGAAGGAAATAGCACCGGTGGACGAGGCTGGCAACATGGTGAAGATACTCGGCGAGGGGCAGAATTTCATGTCGCTGCTTATTGGCTGCCTTATGACCGGCAGTGGTCTCGGACTGACATTCCTCAACAACGGCAGCACGGGAGGAACCGACATCATCGCGGCATCCGTCAACAAATACAGCGACTTCTCATTGGGGACAGTGCTTATCTTCGTTGACTTCCTCATCATAGGCAGTTGCTTATTCATCCCGGAGTTCGGCTCTTTGCTGGACCGCATGAAGATGGTCGTGTTCGGCTTCTGCACGATGATTATAGAGAACTTCATGCTCGACTACATAATGAACCGGCAGAGGCAGTCAGTGCAGTTCATGATTTTCTCAAAGAAATATGACGAGATATCAAAGGCTCTCGCCGAGGAAACCGACCATACCTTGACGCTGCTCGACGGCCACGGATGGTTCACCGGAAACAGCGTGAGGGTGATAGTGATGCTCGCCAAGAAGAGTGAGAGCGTGATGATATTCCGTATCGTCAAGATGATAGACCCCAATGCGTTCGTCAGCCAGAGTTCCGTGATTGGCGTGTTCGGCGAGGGCTTCGACAAGATAAAGGTGAAGGTGAAGAAGAAACATCTTGAACGGGCAGGGAAAACCATCGTGCAACAGGACGGGCAAGGAGGCTGAGTGACATGAAGATAGTCTTTGCAACGAACAACACCAACAAGCTCGCGGAGATACGGCGCATTCTCGGCAGCGATTTCAATGTGGTGTCACTCGCCGAGATAGGCTGCCACGACGACATACCGGAAACCGGTGCGACGCTCGAGGAGAACGCCGTGCAGAAGGCACGCTATGTCTGCGAGAAATACGGCTACAGCTGCTTCGCCGATGACACCGGACTTGAGGTTGACGCGCTTGGCGGCAAGCCGGGGGTGCACAGCGCGCGCTACGCCGAGGGAACCGACCATGACAGCAACGCCAACATGGACAAACTGCTGCGGAAACTCGCTGGCGAGACACGGCGCGAGGCACGCTTCCGGACCGTCATAGCACTGCTCGAAAGGCATGGGGAAGGCGATGCCGGCGCAGGCGAGGCAACGCTGCACACCTTCGAAGGAAAGGTGGAGGGACGGATAACAACGGAAAGACGCGGCGACGGAGGCTTCGGCTACGACCCGGTTTTCATGCCGGAGGGATATGACAGGACATTCGCCGAACTCGGCATGGACGTGAAGAACGGCATATCACACCGCGCAAGGGCGGTGAGGAAACTTGCCGGCTACCTGCTGAAGAGGCAAGAGCGCGTTGACAGATGAAGCATGAACTGTCTGTATTGATACCCGTGTTCAACTGCCGGTGCAGGGACTTGGTGGAGTCCGTGCACCGGCAGTTGCGCTTGTCAGAGGCAGACTACGAGATAATCGTGGCCGACGACGGCTCGACGGACATGGCGGCAGTAAGGGACAACAGGAGCATCGCGCCGCTGGAGAACGTAAGGCTGATAGAGCGGGGCTTCAATTCGGGACGGTCAAGGATAAGGAATTTCCTCGCCACGGAGGCGCGCCATGCCAACCTCCTGTTCCTCGACGGCGACATGAGCGTCGGCAGGGACGACTTCATAGCCAGTTACCTGATGTGCGACGAGCCCGTGGTCTATGGCGGATACGACATCGTCCGCGACGACGGGAGGCTCATGGCGAACCTACGCTACAGGTATGAGCGCAGGGCGGAGGGCAACCACTGCGCGGCGGCGCGCAGCAAAAGGCCGTACAACGACTTCCACACGAGCAACTTCATGGTGACGAAGGAGATAATGACGCGCTTCCCGTTCGACGAGCGTTTCCGCCACTATGGCTACGAGGACGTGCTGTGGGGGAAGACGCTGCGCGACAACGGCATAGCGATAAAGCACACCGACAACCCACTGACATTCGCCGACTTCGAGCCGAACGCCGACTTCGTGCGCAAGACAGAGGAGGGACTGCGCACGCTGCACGAGTTCTGCGCCGAACTGCGGGGATACTCGTCGCTGCTGCGCTACGAGCGCGCAGTGCGGCGGCTGCACCTCGCGCCGTTGATGCGCGGCCTCTACAGGCTGCTGCGAAAACCACTTTTGCACAACCTGGAAAGCAATAATCCATCAGTTTTCAAGTTTAATATATACAAACTCCTGTACTTCATCAACTTGCAGCGGTGGAGCGGCAGAGGGCGTTTTTGACAAATGACAATATGAAAAAGACAATGGGCCACATGAGAAGATACATGTTATTAGCCGTCGCAATGGCCGTGTCGGCAACGGCGTCAATGGCTGCCGTGGGGCAGTGGAAGGCATACATGGCATACAGCAAGATAACAGACATAGAGCCATCGGGCAAGAAGGTCTATGTGCTTGCAAGCAACAACCTGTTCTCGTACAACACCGCCGACAACAGCACCGAGACATACGACAAGGTCAACAGCCTCTCGGACACCGGCATATCGCACATAGCATGGTGCAGGGCGGCAGGGAAACTTGTCATAATATACGGCAACCAGAACATCGACCTCTTGCAGGACGACGGCACGGTGGAGAACAACAGCAGCCTGTACAGCAAGATAATGGCGGAGGACAAGTCGGTGACGTGCATAACGATAAACGGCAAGTACGCCTATATCGGCACCGCGTTCGGCATAATGAAGTTCAACGTGGCCGACAACGAGATAAGCGCGACATACAACCTCGGCGCCAAGGTGACTGACATCGCGGTGAAGGACGGCGTCATCTTCTGCAAGACAAGCAAGGGGGATAAGCGCGGCGACATGAGCGACAACCTGCTCGACCCGGCATCGTGGAAACCACTGGACAGCGGCGACAAACCAGACTACAACAGCGACAACACCATAACGCACGGCACGGAGAACGGATATGACGAGCTTATCGCATACGACAGCGGCAACAAATGCTACTGGAGCACGCAGGAAGACGGGAAACTGCAGTCGTGGAAACGCAACGAAGACGGCAGCAGGACAGTCACCGCAAGCGGAATAATGCCCGACGGGCCGACATACAACTACTTCACAACGATGCGCTTCTACGGCGACAAACTGTACACCTGCGGGGGAAGTTTCACGCGCTGGGGCGACAAACTGAGGCCGGGTTGCATACAGACGTATGACGGCAAGGAATGGTTCAACTACGAGGACGACATACGCGAGAAGACAGGTGTGCCATATTCCGACGTCATGGACTTCGACATCGACCCGACCTACACAAACGGCGTCAGGCTGATGGCAGGTGGAAGGACGGGCCTTTATGAGTTCATCGACGGAAAGTTCGTGAAACTGTACAACACCGACAACTCGCCGCTGCAGGCCGCATACACGGTGCTGGCAAACAGTTATGTGCTCGTATTTGGCGTAAACTTCGACAAGAAGGGAAACCTGTGGCTGCTCAACGGTATGTCATACGACGTTTGCCTGCTGAAATATGGCGCCGACGGGAAGTGGGAGAAATTCCCTGACAGCGAACTGATACAGGAAAAGAACGTGGCACTGCACTATCCGTCACACTCGTTCATGGACAGGGACGGGCAGCTGTGGTTCGCCAACGACTACTGGCAGATGCCGTCTTTCTTCAGGTTCGACACCGGGAAAAACACGCTCGTGGCATACAAGCAGCCGTTCAGGAACCAGGACGGCACGGAGTATGCGTCAAATGCCGTGGAGTGGATCATGCAGAGCCGGGACGGCAATATATGGATAGGGGGCAGCGGCGGGCCGGCATACCTGCCAAAGGAATATATCGGGACGGACAACAACACGCTGGTGCAGGTGAAGGTGCCGCGAAACGACGGCAGCAACCTCGCCGACTACCTGCTCAACGGTGTCAACATAAACTGCATGGCGGAGGACGCCGCCGGCCGCAAATGGTTCGGAACGTTCGGCGACGGGGCGTATCTCATCGATGCCGACGGCATCACCGAGCTGAAGCACTTCACGGCAATGAACAGCCCGCTGCCTGACAACGAGATAGAGTCAATCGCGATAAACGACAGGACCGGCGAGGTGTTCTTCGGCACCAACAGGGGGCTATGCTCCTATATGAGCAACGCCTCGCAGGCATACGACGAGATAGGCAAGGACAACGTCTATGCCTATCCCAACCCCGTGAAGCCAGACTACAACGGGCTGATAAGCGTCGTGGGGCTGACCAGCGACGCTGATGTCAAGATAACGACAAGCAACGGCGCAATCGTGTGCCAGGGACGCAGCAACGGCGGCATGTTCACCTGGGACGGATGCGACGGCGACGGCCACAGGGTGGCGTCGGGCGTGTATATGGTGCAGACGGCAACAGCCGACGGCAAGGCAGGCACCGTGTGCAAGATAGCAATAGTCAACTGACACGCCGCAATGGTGAGGGGAACGGAGAGGAAACACTGGATTGACACCGTGAGGGGCATCTGCATGGTTGCCATACTGCTGTTCCACACGGAGATGTACTATGCCGGACGCGACATCACGCCATACCGCTGCTACGTCCACAACGCGCTGGCAACATTCTTCTTCATCTCTGGCTACCTGTTCTGCGGCGGCCGCGATGGCGGCGGCTTCCGTTTCGCGCACAAGGTGAAATCCATATCCAGGACGCTCATCATGCCGTATTTCATCTTCACGGGCATCGTCGGGGCGGTGAAGATTGCGGCGCGCCACGCCGCGCCGGCCGACATATTCATTGATATAATATCAGGGCGCGCGTCATGGTTCGTCGCGGCGCTCATCGTCGCAGAAATGTTACTTGCACTTGTGATGTTGATAACCCGTGGAAAAGCAACGTGGCTTTCAGCCGTGGCACTTCTGTCGTTTGCCACCGCGTTTGTTGTCGGCAACAGACACAACCCTTCCCCGCTATTCTATGAACAAAACCTGTGGTATGCCAACGATGCCCTTCTCGCCACAGGCATAATGATTTGCGGCGTGTTCTACCGGCGGTGGGAACATCTTTTCAACCGTTTCAACACCATATCATATACATCCTTGTTGTTTGTTATTTTATTGATAATAAAAACATTTATTGTTATATATCATGTTGATACCGTGATTGGCAGCATTGAAATATCCTGCATACCGATGTTCCTTGCCGACATTTGCGTGTCGGTCGCGTTCCTTGTCAGCCTTGGCAAACTGATTGGCAGACTGCCGATGGTCGGCTGGACGGGGGCGCACTCGCTCGTTTACTATTTCTTCTGCGGCGCGGTGCCGTCCGTGGTGGCGCTGACATTCAACCGCGCAGGGTTTGGGTACAACCAATACTGGCAGGTGATTGCCGCGCTGGCGGCAACGTATGCTGCCTGCACAGCCATCGCCTTCGTGACCTACAGATACTTCCCCGCCCTCGTCGGCAAGCACGGGAGGGCATAATCCCCGCGCGCGGAACGCACAGCGGCGACAAGACACTAATTTCCGACGAAGAGCCATTCCCGGCAAACCAAAAATCACTCCCTTTAATTTTGTATTGTCTGATGTTTCGCTTAACTTTGCAGCCATGAAGACGAAAATGCTCATAAAACCAGAGTACGAGGGGCTGAGCCAATGGCTGAAGGAAATGCCGGCAAGGTTCCGCGACGACGGGCATGAGATTCACAACCTGCGCAACGTTATAAAGGTGATGGACGCGCCGGGAGGACTTGCGCTCAACGTCAAGCGCTATCACAAGCCGTGCTTCCCGAACTCGGTTATCTACTCGCTGGGCATAAGGAAAGCGAAGGGCCGCCGCGCGTTCGAGCACCCTGCCGCGCTCGCCGCCGCAGGCATCGACACACCGGAGCCGGTGGCATACATCGAGCAGCGCACGGCGGGACTGATCGGCTTCTCGTTCTTCGTCAGCATACACCGCAAGGACAGCCACACCATGTACGAGGTGGCAGGGAAGGACGGCGATGTGTATGAGGCTCTCATGGACGCGCTCGGGCGTTTCACCGCGCGCCTGCACGATGCGCAGATAATGCACCTCGACTACACACCGGGAAATATACTGTGGACGAGGGATGCCGGCGGCACGTTCCATTTCGCCCTCGTGGACACCAACCGCATGCGCTTCGGCAAGGTGGGAATGCACGAGGGATGCGCCAACATGAGGAAAATGTGGGGCTCGCGCAGGTTGTTTGCCGTCATGGTGCGCAGCTATGCGCGCGCGCGGGGCTTCGACGGGAATGACTGCGAGAAGGAGGCGATGGCCCTGCGGCGCAAATTCTGGAGAAAATACAGGCACAAAGACAAACTTCCCTTCAAGATAGACGTGTAAGTATATGCCACGGCTGAAAGTAATAATACCGATTTACCGCGCCGCGCTGAAGGCGGAGGAGGCAGAGGCTCTCGACAACAACATACGGCGGCTGGCACGCCGCGACATCGTGCTGCTCAAGCCGCACGGACTTGACATATCGCACATAGAGGCGAAATACCCACAGGCGGAGACGCTCGGGGTGAGCACGGAGTGGCTCGGCACGAAGCGAGGCATCGCCGGGTATAACGCCATGATGATGTCGGCAGACTTCTACCGCATGTTCTCCGACACGGACTTCATACTCGTGTGCCACACCGACGCGTGGATATTCCGCGATGACCTCGACCGGTGGATGGCGCAGCCCGTTGACCATGTTGCCGCGCCGTGGGTGACATGGCCGATATACTCGCACTTCCCATTCAGGCAGTTCATGGAGCTGCGGCGCAACATTGTCCCGGAAACAAGGATGCTGCGCAGCGACACCTACGGGCATGTGGGCAACGGCGGCCTGTCGCTGCGCCGCGTCAGCGCGTTCATCGCGGCATGTGAGAACCACGCCGTCGAGGCGAGGGCATTCATCGAGGCGCGCAACTCGATGCACAACGAGGATGTCTTCTTCGCGCTCGCCGCCACCGAGCTGCGCACGCCGTCCGTACGCGATGCCATGACCTTCGCCTTCGACGTAAAGCCTGCGGTGTGCTACCGCGAAACAGGACGCCAGCTGCCAATGGGCTGCCACGGCTACCGCCACCGCAGCCGCTGGGGATTCTGGAAACGCTTCATCGAAAAGCATGACGGCGAACGGGAGGGAAATGCCGACCAGACCAGCCGTTGACTGCAAGCAAGACAGCAAACACGCCGTGTTTGCAACGTAAACTCGCCGTATTTGCAAACCAAACACGCCGTATTTGCAACATAAACACGCCGTATTTGCAACGGTGGAGATGATGCGTTGGCGCAGCAACACGCGCTCTATGGCTGCGGACAGCCAATCGGCGTGAGTGATCCCAACGATCAAAGGCTATACCTTTATCGCCTGAAACCGGCTTTGCCCACGGTGGAGGAAGTTGGCGAGGAAATAAGACGGAATGGAAAAGGTCAGTGTCGTAATGACCGGTTCTGGATTATTGCAAAGGGGATGCGCCGTTCGTGGCGCATCCCCTTTGTTGAAAGGTTTCCCGTGATGGAACGGGCTTATTTCAGAATGACTTTCCTGCCGTCAACGACATAGATCTGTCCACGCTTAAGCTTGCCCGTGTCGCCGTCGGTACTGACGAGGCGGCCGTTCAGGTCGTAGACCTTCTTGCCTGCAAGTTCGTCGGCATGTATGCCGCCGACTGCCACGGTTTCGTCCTTCTCCAGATTGAAGTCAATCTTCATGTCCTCGGTCAGCGACATGATGTGCAGGGCATCGCCGACATACCCCGTCTTGCGCGCGCTGACTGTGGCTTGCTCCTCCGAGGCTTCGACCATCATCTCATATTTTCCCTCCGCATCGCTGTGCACGGTGACTTCGGTGCCGGTGCCTCTGGAGTAGGACACTGTTGCACCCTCTATCGGCTCGCTGGTATCCATGTCGCGCACAACGCCATAGATTCTCTTGCTGATTGTCTCGAGCGAGAAGTTCTGCTCCACGTCGGCAGAGACCGCATTGAGTTCTGCCTCGCCGTCTACAAAGCCGTCTGCCGTGGCGACCAACTTGTAGTCTGCGTCGAGCCGCCGCACCTTTAGGCTGTAATGCCCGGAAGCGTCTGTCGCCGCAGTCTTGACGACATTGCCGTCAGCATCCTTCAGCGTCACCTCCGCGCCATCGATCGCACTGTCGTCTCTTGCGGAAGCGACCTTGCCGCTCACCGTCGCAGACTTGCGGAGCGCGACGTCCTTGACCATTCCATCCTCGACCTTGCCTACCTGCACGGTCCTGACCTCATAGTCCTCGGTTGCCTCAACCTCAAGCACATAGTCCTCGAGCTGTGTCTGCTTGACATTGACCTCATACTTGCCGTCGTCGCCGGTGGTCGTCTCGTAAAGCACGTCGCCGCTCTTCATCCTTACAGACGCGCCCTTCACAGGCTGTGATGTCTGTGCGTCGGCAACGGTTCCCGTAACGTTGCACCCGACAGCCACCGTGAAGAATGCCACGGGGGTGTTGTTCATTTTTGTCGCGTCGATATCCTCTGGCGGCGTGTTGTCTTTCTGGCCATTATAGGCAGTGTTGTAGTTTGCGTCAAGCGCGAACGTACTGCCGCCGGTCCAGTTGTCAGAGCTCTTCTCGAATATTATGCGCACGCCATTGATGCCGTCAAACACTATTGGCTTGTCGCCAAAGTCAAGTTCTATCTCGGTGAGTTTGGGATTAGCGGTGGAGACTCCCTCTGGCGCGAAGTTCTCGTAGACCTTGTCAACCACGGCATGGTTCATGCTTTCTTTCGCCTCTGCCTTGGCACTGGCAGACATCGCCATGACGCTGGACGGGCCGCCTTCCACTGTTCCCACCCATGCGTTAAGGGTGAATGACAGTCCCGGTTTCGGTGAAGTGGCCCACATATTGTACTTTACCTTGGATATAACCCCGCCTACCGGCACTCCGTATTTCTTCAGCATGTCCGGTGTGTATACAATCACGCTCGTGGAGTTGTTGAAGTACATGTTCACCGGGAGGTCCGTGGAGTTCTTGGTGCTGTCGCAAATCTGGACAATTCCGCCGTCCGCCTCTGCGTTTATAACAATGTCTGCCGTCGCGGTTGCTGACCTGTAGCCGTCCTTGACGAACTCGATGTATGCCGGGAATGTTCCCTCTGCATGTGGCGTGAACGAGAATGTGAAGTCTGCGCCCTTGCCCTTGGCCACCTCCACGGCATCTGCCTCGGCCACCACCTCGTTGCCGACATACAGTTTGGCTGTGTAGGAGCCGCCTGCAATGTCTTCCGTGGTGTAGTTTGTCACCTTGGCGCTGGCTCTGTAAGCGTAGTTCACCACGCCCGTCTGCGGTATGTCGGCGCTCTCAATGAAGAGTCCCTTCGCGGCTTCCAGTTCCAGGTTCTTTCCGCTGACCGAGCCGCCGCTCACGTTGATGTTTTCCATTGCCGGGTTATATCCGCTGGCAAAAGCCTTCAGCACATAATCCAGTTCTGGCTTCATTATCTTCATGGAGTACTTGCCCTCGCTGTCGGTGCTTGTGCTGTAAACCACTCCGCCGCATGTTGCCGACACGGAAGCACCGCTTATTGGCTGTTTCGTTTCCTTGTCTGTCACCACTCCGCTCACGCCCGGTGCCTCTGCCTGCATGCCTAAGTAAATCACGGGCAGTATGACTGGCTGTTCGTTGTATGTTGCAGTGGAAGCCGGTTTCCATTCCGCAGCGTCCAAATCGCCCGTGTCCGCTCCCCGGCGGATGGTCTTCAGTGTCATTCCGCATTCGCTGTAGTCCACGCCGAACGACATGTTGTAGCTGCTTGACGACGTGCGTACGTTGACCACGAGGTTGCCGCCCTTGTATTCGTATGGCACGGGCAAATTCAGTGTCACGAGATTATCGTGTGCGTTTGCCCCGGATGTGTGCCGCAGCTCGACACTCCCGTTGAACACTTCGGTCAATGTGGTGTTGTCTATTGGCGTGATCGGCGTTGCGAACTCTGTCATCTCGGTCTCGCCGAGCCACACCTTCATGTCAAAGATGTTGTCGCGTGTCGAGGTGTTGTTGCCTCGGTATGTGATGCTTGCTATCTTTTGCCCTGCTTCGATGCCGTTAAGGTCGGACTTCGAGTAGATGGACTGCGCTTCGCTTTTGTTGAAATAGAGGCCTATCGGCGCGGTGTTGCTGCTTCCTGCCGCCGGGCCTCCGGCCTCGACGATGCTTTCAAACACCTCTTCGTTTATATTTACGCCAGACTTTGCGGAAGAGGCTTCGTATCCGTCGTTAAAGACGATCTTGACCATTGCCTCGAATGTCCCGGCGGCATGCGGCGTCACGTCGATGCTCAGGTCTGCCGCCTCGCCCGGTGCGAGTGTCTGCCCGGCAATCTCCTTCACGACATTGTCACCGAAGAGGACCTTGACAACATAGCCTTCGCCCTTTTCTTCCTTTGGCAGCATGTTCCGCGTGTTGACGGATATGTTCATGCTGCTGTTGACGAAACCATTTTCGGGTATCTTGGCATTGACAAATATGTCGTGTTCCTTCTCCACCTTCTTCGGGCCGATTATGTTGTCAACATATACCGGCTTGTTGTTTCCGCCCTCTATGGCGACATAGTACTGTCCCGCCGGGATGTTGGTTATTGTGTACCTCAGGAATTCCTTGCCGTACTTAGGGGCATCAGCGTCGGACAAGAGATCCTCGGCAGGTGTTCCGCTTGCAGTGCTCAGCGTGCGGACCAGCTGCCAGTCGATGCGGTCTGGCGAGTAGTAAACCTTTATTTCCCCCTCGCTGCTGTAGTAGCGGGCGGCGTCGAAGCTGAAAGTATTTCCCGCCCCGAAGTCGAGCTGCGGCGTGATCATCTTGAACGGGCCGTGCGACTTTTCGCTGTAGTCGGTCTTCATGTAGGCGTTCTTCTTGTTTCCCGGATAGCCAGCATCGTTCTGGTTGTCCGTTATCCATCCATATTCGGAATAGTCCTCCTTGAACTTTTCCGCAATCATTCCGATTGTGGACTCCTTTGTTTCGAAGTCAACGAAGTACTCATCCGCCCCGGCAATCACCGCCTTCAGTCTCAGCGTTGTCTCGCCGGCGTTGCTCTTTATCACGAAGTCGCCTTCCCTTGTGCCGGCGGTCTCTGTGGTTGCGATGCAGAATCTCAATGTGTCGTGCGGTGCGACGGTCTGTGCCGCGAGCGTGGACGTGAATCCCTCCGGCACCGTCACGCTCTGTATCTCAAGCGGTGACGCGCCTTTGTCCACGATTATCATTTCCTGCGTCAATGCCGTTCGCGACGCGCCTAAATACATCTTGTCTCCGTCATTGTATTTCTTGGTGGCGTTGTCCACCTTTGTCAGCAGCTCGATAACCGGCGCGTATGGCACGACTGTCACGTTCTTGGTTTCCTTGTATGTATCGGTGACATCCTCGTAGATCCTGAATTTTATGCCGCCGGCTGCCGCCTCTGGGCAATCTGCCCTGTTGAGCGTGCCGGTGAGCGTCAGTTCTCCCGAGGTGCCGTTAATGGCGAGGTCTTCCCCGACAGGCACAGTGGCGACGAGCTGGTGGTCCGCCTTGTCAGCGCCTCCGTCATTGTTTACTTTGTAAAGTGAAACGCTGTAGTTCTCTGTTGCGGATGTAAGGTCGAAATCGCCATTGTTCGTCACGGTGGTCTTGAATGTCACTGTGAATTTCCCATCGGCATTTTCATCAACCGACTGGTCTGTGTCTGGGATGATGTCGTTGACCTTTAGGCTTTCCGTTTTCTTGAAGTTTGCTGATGATGCCGTGAAGTCGTCAATGTAGCAGTCTGACATCCTGATGCCTATGTATGTGTAGTCGGTGAGTTCTGGCAGGATGTATTCCACGAAGTCGTCAGTGTTCGGGGTAGCCAGCGATGTGGCGGCAATGGCGAGCGACCTCTCCCATTTGTCTCCGTTTTTCCTCATCGTGTAGAACTCGATCTTGCCGCCATACTTTGACTTCTTCATCTTTACGGTCACGGTTCCCTTTACGAGCGGCGTTACAAGGTAATCCCATATTTCGAGGTAGTCGCTCTCCCACGAGTCGTAGAAAAGTGCCGCCCCGGCCTCCAGGCATCCGGAATTGCCAACGCCGTTTGTCTTGTTGTAGATGTATGGAACGTAGGTGGGGGTATTGTTATAGCCTGTCTCCAGCATCCCCACGAGGTGTCCCCAGCCCGTGCTTACTATGAAGTCACGGTCTGCGTCTCCATACTTGCTTGTGTTTGTGACTATCGGTGTTTCGAAATCCACCTTGTAGTCGCTGACGATCACGTCCTCGGTCTTGGCATTGCCGTACAGGCCTGTCAGCAGCCCGAAGAGCATGAGTAAATAAGCTTTTATATTTTTCATAAGCAGTGATATATAAAGGTAAATAAACATGAATATACTTAACTGTGTCCATAAGTATGGACGAGGACCGTTTCTGCAACGGTCTGCAAGATTATCCCCAATCGGTCATTACGGCAATGGTTTTCCCATTTCTGCTTGGCTGTCAGTTCTGGCTCTAATGGCCGGTTTGGGATTGTGTTTGTTAACAAGAAAGGGGGCTTCTCCCCGGCGGGGAGGAACTCCCTTTCTTGTTCGTGTCAGGCAGACCTCAAGAGCAGCCGCATGATGCGGACTGTTCTCGAAAATCCCGCAATCATTGTGTTATTTCACAACGAATTTCTTCCCGTTGCGGATGTATACACCCTTGACGGCTTTCTCAACGCGCTGTCCTGCGATGTTGTAGATTGGCGTGTTGTCGTCGTCCTGCGCTGTCACGGTGTCGATGGCGTTGGGCTCTTCCTTGGCAAACGCCGTAACGCCGATGGCGGGATTGCCGTTCAGGAACACCACGATGCCGGTGACGGTAGCTTTGTCGCCATCTGCGAGCACCGAGATGTCTGTTCCATCAAGGTTGTACCACTTGCGGTAGAACTGGACGGTGTTGTTCTCCTCGTCCTCGAGGAAATAGTTGGTGCGTGTCTGCGTGTTGCCGTTCTTGTCCTGATATTGCTCAGTCGTGGTTGTCACCTTTCCTGAAACCTTGACCAGCTTGCAGACCATAGCCTCGCTGATGCCCTCTATGGAGACCTCGTTTGGCGTTACCTCGCCGTCTGTGGCCACGAGGTTGTTGTCGCTCACGGACATCACCTCCGGCAGTTTCTTGTAGGTCTTGTACTCCACCTTTATCGTGCCGTTGAGCCTCTGGCCGGCAGTGTATTCCAGCCCGCAGTTGTAGAAGTCGATCGCGCCCGTTGCGTCCTCGATGAACATATCCTTGCCAGAAGTGAAGTTGACGCGTGCATCGGTGAGCGTGAGTATGGCATAGGAGCCTTCTGCGAGTGCCTTGAGTGCAGCGATGTTGTCAACCTGCGGAACCTCCCCGTGAGACTCTCCCGCCACGAGCTTTATGTTGTCGATGCGCCCATTGGCTGACAATGGATTGTTGAACACAAGGTTGAGCGATGTTGTTCCTGCCGGAACGTTTATTGTCGCTCCGTTCTTTGTCAGGTCGGTGATGGTTACGCCAGCAGTCGTGGAGGTGATTTCCACCTGGTCCTTGTTGTAGGTGAATGTCAGCGTGAGCGCTCCACTCTTGCCCTTCAGGTCTTTGATGGCAACGCCCAACGACTCTTTGCGGTCTGCTTTCGGCAGCAGCAGTTCGATGTTCGATGCGTCACTGGTGTTGGCGTAGAGTTTTGTGTACTTCGCCTCAGCGCCTCCTGCGGTGTTCACCGTGTAGGTGGCGTTGGCGTTCACTATCTCGGTGACGGGCTGCCTGTCCTGTCCGCTCTGCCAGTCCTCTTCCCAGATAACCGTCTGCTCCTGTGCGTATGCACCGAGAGCCAGCGTTGAAAATAGTGCCGCGAGGGCAATGTGTAAAGTTTTTCTCATAATTCCATGATTTTTAATTGTTAATTATAATATGTAACACTGGTGCAAAGATAACAAAAAAAGTAAACAAAAGCAATAGCTGCCGTGTTTTTATTTGCATTTTAATCACTTTGCAATTATTTTGGAATGAAATCCGCTGCTATCCCACCTGGCTTCCTGGCTTCACATTGTCTGCCACCGTAGTGACGTGCAGCGACCCGTCTGAGTCAACCGCCGACAGGATCATTCCGTGGCTTTCAATGCCCATCATCTCGCGCGGCGGGAAGTTTGCCACGAACAGCACTTGCTTCCCCACGAGTTGCTCTGGCTCGTAGTATGCCGCGATGCCGCTGAGTATGGTGCGCTCGGTGCCGCTGCCGTCGTCGATGGCGAACTGCAGGAGTTTCTTCGACTTCCTGACTTTCTCGCATCTCAGCACCTTGCCCACGCGGATGTCCATCTTGCCGAATGCGTCTATGTCGGTGAGGTCCTTTATTGGCTCGGGCTTGTATGCCGCTGCGGCGTTCGCCTTCTTGGCGTCCTCGAGTTTCCGCATCTGGCGTTCTATCGTCTCGTCCTCTATCTTCTCGAATAGCAGCGAAGGCTCTGCCAGCTGGTGTCCCGGCTCAAGCAGGCAGTCATTGCCGAGGCTCTCCCACGACAGTTTCCCGTCATCCGTTTTGCCGCTGCCGGCGCCGGAGTCTGTGACGGCGATGTTGAGCATGGCCTGCAGTCGCTCCGACGAGAACGGCAGGAACGGCTCGAAGGCTATCGACAGGTTTGCCGTGATTTGCAGGCAGATGTTCAGCACCGTCGCCACGCGTGCCTGGTCGGTCTTCCACGCCTTCCACGGCTCGCACTCCGTGATGTAGCGGTTGCCGAGGCGCGCGAGGTTCATCGCCTCGAACTGTGCCTCGCGGAACTTGAACTGGTCGAGCAGCGTGCCGATTTTATCCTTGGCTGCGGCAAGCTCTTCGACTGCGGCCTTGTCAATGTCGGTCAGTTCTCCTCTTTCCGGCACTTTCCCGCCGAAGTATTTCTTTGTGAGCTGCAGCGCGCGGTTGACGAAATTCCCGTATATCGCCACCAACTCCGAGTTGTTGCGCTCCTGGAAGTCCTTCCACATGAAGTTGTTGTCCTTCGTCTCCGGCGCGTTGGCGGTCAGCACATAGCGCAGCACGTCCTGTTTGCCCGGCATGTCCTCGAGGTACTCGTGCAGCCACACCGCCCAGTTGCGGCTCGTGCTTATCTTGTCGTTCTCCAGGTTCAGGAACTCGTTTGCAGGCACGTTGTCCGGCATGATGTATCCGCCGTGCGCCTTCATCATCGTTGGGAAGATGAGGCAGTGGAACACGATGTTGTCCTTCCCGATGAAATGCACGAGGCGCGTGTCCTCGTCCTGCCACCATTTCTGCCACGTCCCCCACCGCGTGGGGTCGCTGTCGCACAGTTCCTTGGTGTTCGAGACATAGCCTATCGGGGCGTCGAACCACACATACAGCACCTTGCCCTCAGCTCCGTCCACCGGCACGGGGATGCCCCAGTCGAGGTCGCGCGTCATGGCGCGCGGCTGGAGATCCATGTCGAGCCACGACTTGCACTGCCCGTAAACGTTGGGCCGCCACTCCCCGTGGCCCTTGAGGATCCACTCCCTCAGCCAGCCCTGGTATTTGTCGAGCGGCAGGTACCAGTTCTTTGTCTCCTTCATCACCGGCTTCGAGCCGCTTATCGTGCTGTGTGGGTTGATGAGCTCCGTGGGCGACAGGTCGCGCCCGCATTTCTCACACTGGTCGCCGTATGCCCCCTCGCTGTGGCAGTATGGGCATTCCCCGGTGATGTATCGGTCGGCGAGGAACTGGCGCGCCTCCACGTCGTAGTATTGCTTTGTTGTCTCCTCCACCAGCTTTCCCTCGTCGTATAGCTTGCGGAAGAAGTCGGAGGCGAACTTATTGTGTGTCTTGCTCGTCGTGCGGCTGTATATGTCGAACGAGATGCCGAACCGCGCGAACGAGTCCTTTATCATCTTGTGGTAACGGTCAACCACGTCCTGCGGCGTTATCCCCTCCTTCCTCGCACGCAGAGTCACAGGCACCCCGTGCTCGTCGGAGCCGCCGATGAAAATCACTTCCTGGCCCCTCAGCCTCAGGTATCTCACGTATATGTCGGCAGGCACATACACCCCCGCGAGGTGTCCGATGTGTACTCCGCCGTTGGCGTATGGCAGTGCCGACGTCACCGTCGTGCGCTTGAAATTTCTCTTCTCTTTCATTGCTGTTTGGTTATTTGGGGGCAAAGTTACGAAAATTCGCTGAAAGAAGATGCGTTTCCGCGTCAAAAAAAGTCAGCTGCAGTTTGTCAGCGGGTTTGGGCAGAGCCATTTATATTCTATCCATCCCGTGTGTTTCCGGTCTGTTGTCTGCACCTTGACCCATCCGCCCCTCACGCCTACCGGCCTCACGCTGATTTCCTCGCGGAACGAGAAAGTGACGGCGCCGTCCTTGCCTGGCGACTTGCGCAGGCAGAGCCGCTGCCCGCCATAGTTGCGCGTGTCGAGCGCGATGACGGAATAGTGTATGTAGCACGGGCCTTCCGCGTTATCAAGATTTACCATCCTGCCATCCTCTGCGTTTTCCAGGGTGTTCGGCACGATCTCCCACCATCCGTCGCGCACGTTCCTAACGCGCATCATGTATGAACATTCCCTCGCGAGCCTCTTCACGACCTTTCCCCGGGGCGCGTTCCTGATGTTCGTGCATTCCCCCGCATCGTCAAGAACATACGCTCCAATCTGCGCGCTTGCGCAAATGGCAAACGCGGCCATAGCCAATACCGATAAAATCCTTCTCATAGTCAATTTGTTTGTTTTGTACTGTTAACTGTAAAATTTATATCTCTCTTGCACGCAGTGCGTTGCGCCTTGCGAAGTCTTTAGTTGCTGATTTTTCAGCAAATATAGTGATTTCCTGTGAGAACAGGAAAGCATTTAATATTAAAATGTCATCACGGCATGTTTTCGGGCATTTTGTGGCAACCCCAACCGGCATGCAGGCTTTCCCATGCGTGTATGCAGGCTTTCCCCATGCATGTTGGTTATGGACATGCCCGCCGTTCGGTGCTGGCAATACTGCAAATACGGCGAGTTTGGTGAGCAAATACGGCGTAATTGGTGAGCAAATACGGCGAGTTTGCTGTGCAATTACGGCGTTTTTGCATCGCGTTTTGCCGCAGGCATGGCAAGAGGTGATCTGTGGCGCGCTGTGGAAAAGCAACAGCCGCCCGTGCCGGCATCATGTGGCGGCGCAAGAAATACGGGCGTGATGCGTATTGCCGCACCCCGCCCGTGTCATTGTTCCACGGCTTCTGCCGCTTTGTTTATTTCACGATCTTCTTTCCGCCTACGATGTACAGTCCGCTGCCGAGAGCGTCGATGTCGGTGCCGAGGTACCGGCCGTCGATGCTGTAGATGCGGTGGCTGCCGGCATTCACGGCAGGCCTTATGATGCTTATGCCAGAGGCTTCGTTCTTGCATGCCGTCATGTCGTCAAGGAAGAAGCGGTTGCTTGTTGCAGTGAACGTGAGTTTCACTTTGCCCTTGCCTCTGAGTGTCAGTGTGCATTTGCTCCAGGCCTTGTTCTTAAGTTTGAATGAAGCGTCCGACAGCGTGATGTCACCGTTCGAGGATTCTACATTCAGCGTGCAGTTCTCCGTCCCCCAGGGCGCTGCGCTGAACACGAGCGTAGCCTCGCCGTCGATGGAGAGCTCGGGTGTCGTGGCATGTCCTGCCATCTTGCCGGTGCCGAAACGTGCGCAGTGGTTTGCGCCGAACGCGCTGCCTACTTCCCATTTCTCGTTGTCCGGCGCGAACCCGGCGCTTGCTATTGAGCCTGACCAGAGGTCGTCATTGCCACCTGTGCCTGCACATTGGTCGAAGGTTTCCTTGAAGAACGTTTCTCCTGTCGGATCGTCCGAGCCGCCGGAGTTCTCGTTGTTGTTCTTGAAGTTGAACGACACTGTTCCGTCGGCGTTTTGCGTGATGCCCGTAATCTCGATGTTCATCTTCTTCTTGCCGTCGGTGTTGGGGTTGTACAGCGTTGCGGCAGGTGATGTGGTGTTCCCGAAAGATTTGTTCGTGCCGTATGGGAACGGGTCGCCATCGAGTGAATATATCGATTTTTCCCTGTCTGCGGGGAATATCGTGCAGCGCTGGCGTGCAGCGCTGGTGTTCACGCCGTTGCTCTGCCAAACCGACTTGCTGTAGTCGACGTGCATGATGAGCAGGCCTTTGCCGCCTGCGTACTTGTCCCAGCCTTTCTTCTGCACGTTCTGCAGTATGTAGTACTCGTCCTTGAATCCCGGGTTGTGCATGATGAACACCTCGCCGAAGTCCTCAAGCGCCTTCATGCCTGTGACGGTTTTTTCTTTCTTCAGCTCGGTTGGTTTCAGCCATCCGCAGAACATTCTCTCGTAGCCGGTGTAGTTGCACGGCGTGTAGCCGTTGTTGTTGTAGCTGCCATAGTCCATCACCGACCATGAGCCCATCCCGAAACTGCCGCCGTAGTTCACGTCGTAGAAGTCGGGGATGCCGAGGCAGTGTGTGAACTCGTGGCACAGTGTTCCGATGCCGCTGATATACCCGCTGCCGTTCAGTTCCGAGCCACAGGCGTATGTGTCTATGCGCACTCCGTCGATGTTCTGGGCGTTGCCCGTCGCGGAGAGTTGCCACTCGTGTGGCCAAACCGTTGACGCCGCGCCGCCGTCTGCCTCGCCCTTACCGGCGTACAATATATATACCTGGTCCACCTCGCCGTCGCCGTCCCAGTCGTAGTCGCTGAAGTCCACGATGTCTGCCACGAGGTTGCATGCCTCGACGGTCATCTCCTGCGGACGCATGTCGTTGCCGTTGTAGTCGTTGCCGCCATAGTACGCGCATTTCTGCGAGAGCGTCACGGGGCCGACCACGTCGAATGTAAGGTCAAACTGGCTGTTGCTCTGCGACTTGAAATAGTCGTGCACCGAACCGGTGAACTTGCCGTCAATGAAGTTCTCCTCGTTGACAATTCTTTCGTAATACTCCTTTGTGTTGCCTGCGGCGAAATACTTGTCCTGGAAGTTGACGAGAATGATGATTCCCTTCTTGCTCCCGGTGTATGACGTCGGCACGCCAAACTCCTTCCGCCTTTCGGCCCGTCTGGCGTTGCGCGCTCTGCGCTTCGCGTCTGCCTTGGACATCAGTTTTGCCTTGTCGGCCACCTTGAACAGGTTTGGCGTTTCCGTCTCCACGAACACGCGGCCGTCGGCTGCCTCGTAGAAGTGCCCGAACTCGTCACCACGGAGTTCCGCGATGACCTGCGTCCCGTCCGTCAGTGTCAGTTTTGTCTTAATTCCCCTCTTGGCGGGAATTGCCGCCGCCGTGAGTGCAATGAGCAACATTGCAAGCGAGTAAAATAATCTTTTCATTCTTTTATATTAAAGGTTTTTAATCATTGAATAGTCGCAACATTTTGCAAAGATACGTTTTTACATTTATATATATGCAAGTAATACTATGGAATTATGATTTTATAACATTTCGTAGCATCGCATCCCCGATGTTCACACCTTGTGGTAGAACTCCTTGAACGGAAGCCTGAAGCGGTCGCCGCGCACGCCTCCCCTGCCGCGCACTCCGCAGGTTATCACCATGTTGATGCCGCAGTCGTATGGCAGGCCGAGGGCCTTCTTCACCAGCAGGCTGTCGAAGCCTCCCAGCGGGCATGTGTCGTAGCCCTGCTCGCTCATTGCCAGCATGAAAGTCTGCGCGACAAGCGCGCAGCTCGTATGCACCACTACGCGCATGTCGCTTTCCGAGACGTGGCGCTTCACGGGGCGCGACAGCCCTTTTGCCTGTATTGCCAGTTTCCGGAAAATGCCGTACAGGCCGTGGAACCGCTTGTAGTCGTGAGGCATAAGCCGCTTGTAATAGTCCTCCTGCATGGCTATGCGGTGCGCCTTGCGTTCCTCGGGGCTGTTCGCGTTTATCTCCTCTATGTTGGCCTTTAGCACGGCGTCGGCATGGCTCTTCCACCTGTCCTGCCGCGTGACGAACACCACCATCTGCTGCGCCGTCTTTGCCGAGCCTTGTCCCAGGCACGCCACGGCCAGTTTCTTCAGCACCTCCGGGTCGGTGACATGGTAGCACTCCCACAGCTGCATGTTCGAGCTCGTTGGCGCGAGCGTCGCCAAACGTATGCACTCCTTCACCTTCTCCGCGTCCAAAGGCTTTTCCGCATCATAAACCCTGACTGCGCGGCGGTGTTCCAGTATTTCTCGTAATGTCATTGTTCTCTATGTTTATAGATTAATAATTCCGTTTGTTTAAACAAAACAACAGTGCAAAGTTATGTTTTTCCTGCAAACAACAGCAAAATGTTATGTTAATAAATACAAGATGGCATGAAAATTTTGGTTCGCGGACATCCCGCATACATCCCGTCCTGTTTGCAACTTTGCCCAAAGGGCTTCTTTGGCACTCTGGCAGTGTAATGACGGGAGCAGGGGTGCCATTGACACCCCCTGTTGCCTTGTGGCCTGGTTTCTCCAACTGTCTTGCCGTCCTTGATGTTGTGCTTCTGCCCGTAATTCCCGATCGTCGTCTCCTGCGTTCCGTCTGCCCTTGAAAATATGCTTGAACCCCAATCGGCCATTACAGCACCGATTTTTCTATTTTGACTTGGCAACTGTATGTGTCTTGCTTAATTTCTGTTCGCACGGACACGAAAAAAGAGAGCACACCTTATTTAGATGTACTCTCCCCGTCAAATATCAGGCTATGAGTTAGAGCCTGTCCGCCGCCTGCATTATGCGATTGGCTATGTCTTGTAGTGAGTTCTTCAAACGTTCACGGTCAATCTCGCTGAAATCGTCTGCCACTCCGTTGTTCATTCCACTGAACTTGTGATAAAGCCAAGAACGTGACTTGCCAAAATAATTTTTAGCCAAGTATGCCCAGTTTACCTCTTCATACACATCTGCCAAAACTTGGCGAACGGTCGCTTTTTGCTGTTTTACTACTATCTCCATTCTATTCTTTTTTGTGCCATCCCTTTTTTGCGGAGAGGGCGTTTGATTATTCATTTTCCATTAACTCATAAACCAAATCCAAAATGTAGATTTCAAGATTTCTCTGCCCATTCGGATAGGCTCTTCTGTAATTTCTTATTGCTTGTATCAGTTCATCTTCTTTTTCTGTATACTGCATAACTCATGTTTTATATTTGACAACACAAAGATAATAACCTTTTGCGTATTATTCAAATAAATCAAGAAGAAAAAATCATCAAAAGGTCATTTTTAACATTTCAAGCACGAGAAGAGCCGCCTGCACTCGCGTGTGGGCGGCTCAAAGAGTTCATTTAAAATATTGAAGCACGAAGCATTCAATGTCCTATCAATAGACCCTTGCCATTTCCATTTTTTTTGCAAGCGACTTGATGCCTTTCACTATCCTCTCCTTTCGTTCCTTGCTTGGCCTCCTGATACCAGTGGCGTATTGGCGCATGACCGCCGGGCTAATGCCTATTTCCCTTGATACGCCGGTAACATTGATAAAGTCGTAGTAGTTGAACAACGCCCCTATGTCAAAGGTGTATTCAATCTCAACTGGGGAAACCTCGATACCTTCCTCTTTCAAGTCTTCTTTGGTGTCCTCCCATCCTTGGAGCATGTCGGCAATGGCTGCACTTGCCGTATTGCCCTGTCCAAGCACACTGGCATTGACGCTTTTTACTTTCATGTAGCATGAGAAGTTTCTTTCACCTACTTCCCGCTCTACTCTTGCTATTACCTTTTCCATGCCGTTTATCGTTTACACATTAAAAAATTACAATCACACCCGTACACATTCAGAGAATATACGCCGCCGCCTTTCGTGGACGGCGGCTATCTTTTACTCGTTCAAAAGGTCATCAAGAATAGACCTTGCAGTCTTTTCCTTGATTTCCTTGCTTCCGTGCCTCGGCACGCTTGTTCTCGCCCCAGTCCTGGGGTTTATCCAAATGTCATGCGAAGCACCATGCCGTTTCAAAAGGCAACCAGCTTTCTTCAACGTACGAATTAGTTCTGAATGTTTCATGATGTAAATGAACCCTTTGCTTTAAAGAGCAGTGCAAAGATAACAAAAATGTAATCATACGCCAAAAGTTTTGCTATCTTTTTTGTAATCGCGCTGTGTTTTTAACATTTCAGGCATGAAAAAGCCCCATGTGCATTTAAGCACTGGGGTCTTTCTTCTTAACTTGAATTCGTTTGCATCACCAACTTTCGCCGCAGTAATGCCATGTGCAATAAAAGCATTCCCAAGAGTGGATACCCGAAAGTTTTGCCTGACATGTCATAAATGTTAACCTTTATGTTGCCCGTAAGCCGCTGTATATGAAAGAAAAAGGCGGAAGTGCCTCGCTGTTTGGGACTTCCGCCTAATGCGCTCCAGGATGGGCTTGAACCAACGACCCCCTGATTAACAGTCAGGTGCTCTAACCAACTGAGCTACTGAAGCATTTTCCGCGCTTTTTATCTTAACGCGGGTGCAAAGGTAGAAAGTTTTTTAATAACGTGCAAGTTTTTCATCATTTTTTTTGCGTGCGAAACAAAAAAAGCACGCTCCGCTGGCCAGGCACTGGAGGGCATTGCCCACTAATCCACGATAAATTCATGTCAGCCTCACGTTTGTGGAAAGCGCATTCCCGTTCCGCCACGAGCACCGCATTTCATAAAAAACGGTAAAATTCGCTTGCAATTTTCTTTTATTGTTGTAATAATGAGTACCTTTGTGCGATTTTATTTTTTAAGATGTATATAAAAAGATGAACGTAATTACCAAGAACATTCAATTGCCTGATGGAAGAACCATCACGATTGAAACCGGGAAAGTTGCAAAACAGACCGACGGCTCGGTCATGCTCCGCATGAACAACACCGTACTGCTCGCAACTGTTTGTGCAGCAAAGGATGCAGTTCCCGGAACAGATTTCATGCCTTTGCAAGTGGATTACCGCGAACAGTATGCCGCCGCAGGGCGTTTCCCCGGCGGGTTCACGAAGCGTGAGGGCAAGCCTTCCGACAACGAGATACTGACTTCCCGGCTCGTCGACCGCGTGCTACGCCCGCTTTTCCCAGCCGACTACCACGCAGAGGTGTTTGTCAATGTGATGCTTTTCTCTGCCGACGGCGTTGACCAGCCTGACGCCCTTGCGGGCTTCGCAGCGTCTGCCGCCCTGGCATGTTCAGATATTCCTTTCGAGTGCCCCATCTCGGAGGTGCGCGTTGCGCGGGTTGACGGACAGTTCGTGGTGAACCCCACCACAGAGCAGATGAAAAATGCTGACATGGACATCATGGTGGGCGCGAGCGCCGAGAACATAATGATGGTTGAGGGCGAGATGGACGAGGTGTCCGAGCAGGACCTCCTCGACGCGCTCAAGGTGGCAATGGATGCCATCAGGCCGATGTGCGAGCTGCAGTCGGAGCTGAGCCGCGAGCTCGGCAAGGACGTGAAGCGCGAGTACTGCCACGAGACAAACGACGACGCGCTGCGCGACATGGTTCGCAGGGAGTGCTACGACAAGGCCTACGAGGTGGTCGGCAAGGCACTCGAGAAGCAGGAGCGCGCGGACGCCTTCGAGCAGATTGTCGCCACTTTCAAGGAGAAATACTTCGCAGAGCACGAGATAGCCGATGACGCCGAGGTGACAAGGGAGGACACCGAGGCGATGATAGACAAATACTACAGTGACGTCGAGCGCGACGCTATGCGCCGCTGCATCCTCGACGAGGGCAAGCGCCTCGACGGCCGCCGCACAGACGAGATCCGCCCGATATGGTGCGAGGTAAGCCCGCTGCCCATGCCTCACGGCAGCAGCATATTCACGCGCGGCGAGACGCAGAGCCTCACCACATGCACGCTCGGCACGAAACTCGACGAGAAACTCGTCGACGACGCGCTCGAAAAGAGCTACATGCGCTTCCTGCTGCACTACAACTTCCCGCCGTTCTGCACCGGCGAGGCAAAGGCGCAGCGCGGGGTGGGCCGCCGCGAGATCGGTCACGGCCACCTGGCATGGCGCGCGCTGAAGGGGCAGATACCCGCAGACTACCCATACACGGTGCGCCTGGTGAGCCAGATCCTCGAGTCGAACGGCTCGTCGTCGATGGCAACGGTGTGCGCCGGGACACTCGCGCTGATGGATGCCGGCGTGCCGATGAAGAAACCGGTCAGCGGCATCGCGATGGGACTCATCAAGAACCCGGGCGAGGACAAGTATGCCGTGCTGTCTGACATTCTCGGCGACGAGGACCACCTCGGCGACATGGACTTCAAGACAACGGGGACACGCGACGGGCTGACAGCCACGCAGATGGACATCAAGTGCGACGGACTGTCGTTCGAAATCCTCGAGCAGGCGCTGATGCAGGCCAAGGCAGGCCGCGACTATATCCTCGGCAAGCTGACGGACACAATGTCCGCACCGCGCGCCGACCTCAAGCCGCAGGTGCCGCGCATCGAGCAGTTTGACATTCCCAAGGAGTTCATCGGCGCCGTCATCGGCCCGGGCGGGAAAATCATACAGCAGATGCAGGAGGACACCGGAGCCACAATCACCATCGACGAGGACGAGGGCAGGGGCATCGTCCAGGTGTCGGCGCCGAACAAGGAGAGCATCGATGCGGCGGTAGGCAAGATACGCGCCATCGTGGCCGTCCCAGAGGTCGGCGAGGTGTACGAGGGAACAGTGCGCTCGATAATGCCTTACGGCTGCTTCGTCGAGATACTGCCAGGAAAGGACGGGCTGCTGCACATCTCGGAAATCGGATGGAAACGCCTTGAGACGGTCGAGGAGGCCGGAATAAAGGAAGGCGACAAGATAACCGTCAAACTGCTTGAGATAGACCCGAAGACCGGAAAGTACAAACTGTCGCACCGCTGCTTGGTACCGAAGCCGGAGGGATATGTCGAGCGCGAGCGCCGTCCGCGTCCCGAGAGGGGAGAGCGCCGTCCGCGCCCTGAGCGCGGCGAGCGTCGCCAGCCGAGGCACAACGACCACCGCCAGGAACATGGTGGCGAGATGTTCGACCCGATGGCAGAGCGTGAGCCAAAGGGCTTCACCGACGACCTCGACAAGATCGACTTCTAAAGGCCGTCGCACGAATGGCGGCAAGGGTTGATTTCCTTGAGCCCGCCACGAAATGAACAAGAGGGTGTGTCAAAACACCCCAAACTCTAAAAAACTCACAAAGCCCTGACTTT
>URLI01000021.1 GCA_900548585.1 uncultured Prevotella sp.
GCAAAGGTAGTAAGGCAGGAAGACCACGCAAAGGCGGCTAATATTGGATGCTTACTGTGTTTTTTACGACACAGCCTCACGCTTTTTGTCACATTCTATACCACAATGATCAATAGTCTGTGTTCTGTGGGTCGAAGTTTGCCCAGCCGGCGAGCCAGTTGTCGTTGTTCGAGGCGAACGCGCCGATGTAGTCCACTTTCTCGAACCAGCTGGCGAGCAGCTTGTCCGTGAACGATGCCATTCCGAGAAGCGGAGAGCCTGCTGACGGGATGTAGCCCACGCCGGCATATCTTCCGGTGACGAGCCTCAGTTCGCTGATGTTGTTCAGCACCTTGTTGCCCGGCTGTGCCTTGAAGAATGTGCTGCTGTAGGACTCCCTGCTGCTGTCGATGACTTTTTTCCCGTGAGCGTCGTAGAGTTCGTCAACATAGTGCTTGTTGGCATCTGAGCCGGTTATTGTCATTCCGGCAAAGATGATGTTCTGCAGTTTCAGTTTGCCGTCCTGTGCATATTTCTGCGTGCCACCCTTCTCGCCGTCAACAATCAGGCCGATGGGATAGCCCACTGCAACAGAGTTGAAGCAGGCGAGATGGCTGCTCCTGCGTATCTGCATCGCACTCTGGAACAGACCCAGCGCCGAGCCGTTCTGCGGGAACACTCCACCGCCGTTGATGAAATCCTTTGTGTTCTGGAAGCCGTCGCGTCCGTTCGGGCCGATGAATGTGACGTTTGAGAAGGTTGCCGACGTGAACGGTTCTGTCAGTGACCCGTCAGCGTCGTTGTCGCTTTCAAATCCGTTTGACTGCGATGCGTCTGCGATGCGCGGGTTGCGTATCGACAAGGCGAACTGCACCTTCCCGCTGTAGCCGTTGTCGGTGTCGAACTCGTCGTCCCATCCGTTGAATGCCACGAGATAGCGGCAGTTCACGTTTCCGCCGAACCACTCGTAGGAGTCGTCGTTGGAGTAGCTCACCTGCAGGTGGTCAACCTGCGTGCCGCTTCCCACGGAGCCGAATGTGATGCCGTTTATCTCCTTGTCTTTCTCGAAGGGGTAGCCTGCGAACTCAACCCTGACGTAGCTCAGCACGCCGCTGTTGTCGTTGGCGTCGCTGCCGCCGTGCTTGGTCCTCGGTCCGCCCTCTATCTGCTGGCTCAGCACGCCCTTGTTGTTCGTCCCGCGTCCGCAGATGATCAGGCCTCCCCAGTCACCTGGCTTGCGGCTGCCCTTTGGCTGTGCCGACGTGAAGACGATTGGCTCGTTCTGCGAGCCCTTTGCGAATATTTTCCCGCCCGGCTCCACGATGAGCGATGCTGCCGTTGCCTTGTCGCCCTTTATCACGGTGCCCTTCTCGATTGTCAGTTCTGCACCGTTGGCGACGTAGATCCATCCCTTCATGGAATATGTTCCCTTCTTGATGGTCTGCTTTCCGGTGAAGACGAACTCCTTGTTGCCGTTTCCGATGCACTTTCCGTTGGCAGCCTCTTTCCCGTCGTCTGTGAACAGCAGATGGTCGCACGTAACGATGCTCCCATCCTTACCCCACTTGTAGCCATCGGTCTGTACGACAACGGGGTCATCATTGTTGTCGCTGCACGATGTCATAGACATTGTCATCACTGTGGCTCCGAAAGCCAGGTAAATAAGATTTTTTGTTTTCATCTTTTTTTGTTTATTGTTAATAAATAAGTAGTTGGCAATCATATCTTGTATGTTGCGGTGAACGATATTGTGCATCCCGGCCTGAATGAGCGTGTCACCTGTTCGATGTCACCTTTTGACGTGTTTTTCTCGAACTGCTTGAACTTTGCCTTCTGTGCGAGGATGTCCTTTGCCGACAGTCTCAGCTCGAGCCGCCCGAACACTTTCGCCACGTTCATGTCCACCTGGTGCCTTGGCATCTCGTAGCTGTCCGGCACTCTCACCTCCGTCTCGCCGACGCCGACGCTTCTGCCGACACCTGTTATCCTCTTTCCGATGATGTTGTAGAGCAGCGACGCGCTCCATCCCGTTTTCCATGCCGGCATGTGTTTCCCTCCGGCCGTGTCGCTGTTGTAGAAAAGTCCGGCGTTGATGAGATACGGCGACTGTCCCTGCATCGGCCTGTTGTCCTCGTGGCTTCCCGGCTCGAACTTTACGTTTGAGTTTATCCACGATGCGTTGACCGACAGTGAGAAGCCGGGCATGTTTATGAAGTCGAGCTGCTTCCTGATGTCCAGCTCCACCCCGTAGTTGTCAGCCCCCTTTGCGTTCAGGAACGAATACACGAGGTCTGTTCCCCCCGCCACGGTGTATGTCCACTCGATCGGGTCGCGGAAATGCTTGTAGAAAAGCGACAGGCTGATTATCTCCCCTGCGTGCGGATAGAACTCCCATCCAAGGTCGAGGTTGTCGATGTATGCCGGGCGCAGGCTGTGGTTTCCCTGCACGTCGCTTGCAAGGTCGAAGTCGTAGTACACGCTCGACGACAGCTCACGGAACTCGGGGCGGTTTGTCGTGCGGCCGTATGCCAGTCTCAGTTGCTGTTTCTCATCGATGTGGTATGCGATGTTCAGCGACGGGAACAGGTCGTTGTAGTTGTACACCGTTGACGCAGGCGAATATTCCTGGCGCCGTGTGTGCGATGTGAGTTTGGTGTTCGAGTGTTCGAAGCGCACGCCCCCGTATGCCTCCACCTTGCCACCGAGGAACGGCAGGTGGAGTGACAGGAAACCGCTGCCGGCGGTTGACTTTGCCTCATAGTTGTTTCCCCAGTCCACGATTTCGAGCATATATAGTTTGTTCCCGCCGTAGTTCTCTTCCGTGAGCAGTTGCGTCGGCACGTCGAGCGTTCTCAGGTTCTCCGGCATTTGCCCGTCGGGCCAAGCGTATGTGAAGAAGCGTGTGTTGTATTTCCTGCTCCGGTGCTCCCCGTAGCCTCCTATTTTGAACGATGGGCTCCATTCGCCGAAGTGCAGCTGATGCTCATATTTTGCCGAGCCGGAGAATATGTTCTCGTCAAGCGCCGAGAACTCGCGGTTTATGTCGTTCAGGTTCTCCACCTCGAGGCTTCCGTCCTCCTCGCCATACACGGAATACCTGCGTCTGTCCGGTATGTCGCGGTTGGCGTAGGCGTATCCCACGTTCCACTCCGCCTTGCCGTCATCCGTGATTTTGTCACGCCCGGAAAGCCCGATGCTGTATGTCGTCCTGCTCCTGTAGTAGTATTCCGCCTGCTCTACGTAGTCGCTCTGTGCGTCGAAGCCCTTTCGGTATGTGTATCGGTTCTTGCCCAGCTGGTTGAAAATCTGTTTCAGTTCTATGCGGTGGCTCATGTCCGCCGACAGCCACACCAGCCCGAGCATTCCGCCGATGCGCACGTTGTTGTTGTACTGCCAGTCTGTGGCGTGCCGCAGGTAGTTTGACCTGTCGTTGACCACATCATACGCCCCGAACATGTTGTTCTTCATGTCTGCCAGCGTGCGTTGCGCGTATGTGTAGTTGAGGCTGCCCGTGAGTCCCAGTGTCTGGCGGTTTTTCAGTTGCCACCGCTTTGCCATGCTCGCCGAGAGGCTTATGTCCGCAACTGGCTTGTGCGGGCTTACCGTCCAGTCGTTGTTCAGTCCGTTGCCGAGGATAGAGTAGCCGTTCAGTTCCCTGTTTAGTCCGGTGCTGATCCCGTTGTCGAGTTTACGCAGTCCGTTGTCGAACCCGAGGAAGTCTGTGCCGCTCCCTTTAGCCTGGAAACAGTCCTTCAGGTGCGTGCTGGTGTTCATCGTCCCGCCGAGGCTGACGCTCCATGAGTCCCTTGCCGGCACGTCCTTTGTGTTCACTATTATGAACCCTCCTGAGAAATCGGCAGGGTATTCCGGCGCGGCTGTCTTCACCACCTTCATGTTGTCAATCTGCGATGACGGTATGATGTCAAACGAGAATGCCCTCTGGTCAGCCTCGCTCGAAGGCACTGCCGCGCCGTTGAGCCACACGTTGTTGTACCGCTGCGGCAGCCCCCTCACCATGACGAACCTATCGTCGATGATGCTCACGCCAGGAATGCGGCGTATCACCTCCCCGGCGTCCTTGTCCTGCGTGCGCTTTATCTGCTGCTCTGACACCCCGGTCATGCTCACGTTGGCATACTGTTGCTCCCTGAGGGCTGCCGACTCGGTGTTGTGGCGTGTCTCGCCGACCACGGTCACCTCGCTGATCATGGCGTTGTCGGCATCGAGCGAGAAGTCCTGCGTCAACGTGCCGCTCGTGACGTTTATCTCCTTTGTCACCTCCTTGTAACCTATGTATCTCACGGTCAGCTTGCATTTGCCCTCTGGCAGCGAAATTTCATAATTCCCCTCGAAATCAGTCACCACTCCATTATTCCCTGTTCCTTCCATCACTGTGGCGCCGACGAGTGCGTCACCCGTTCCGCTGTCGCGGACCATCCCTTTGACAACACCCGCACAGGCCGGAACCTTTGACAGCGCGGCAAGCAACATGGTGACTAACAATCCTTTGATGTTCATATTCTTTTTCCTAATCATTGACTATGACTGTTAATACTACATTATATTATTATATGCGTATCAGTATTTCTGCTTACGCGGTGCAAAAGTAACCATGCCATGTTATTGCCCGGTTACATGGATATTAAAATTCCGTGAACAGTTTGCTAATGCTGTGTTACGATCTTTTTTTGTGCCTGCGGCCATGATTTAACCAACTTCCGGCAGCAGATGGTTGATTTATCGTGTGCATTGTCCGTTTTTTCTATAAAAATATTAATTTTAAGTTACTTAAAGATTTGTAAATGCAGTTTTTGTTGGTCGTGTTGGAAAAAAAAACTAATTTTGCAATGCTGTACAAGTGAAAATGTTTTCAGCGCAAGGAAATAATAGGTATATGAATAGAAAGGTTTTCATACCACTGATAGTTGTAATTGTCCTGCTCGTGTGCGGTGTGGCATGGCTCACACTGAACCTCAACAGGCAGAAACAGGCAAACGAGGACATGCAGGAACTGGCGGAGCTCGACAAGAAGGAGATGGAGAACGAGTACCAGCGTTTCGCGGAGCAGTACTCCGAGATGAAGTCGCGTGTCAACAACGATTCCATCATCGCGCAGCTCACGCGGGAACAACTGCGTACACAGCAGTTGCTCAGGGAGCTGCGCTCTGTCAAGGCGAGCGACGCGCGCGAGATAACACGGCTGAAGAAGGAACTGGCGACGTGCCGTGCCGTCATAAGGAGTTATGTGCTCGAGATAGACTCGCTGAACCGCCTAAACAAGAACCTCACCGACGAGAACACGCGCGTGAGGGGACAGTACGAGGAGGCCACGCGCCAGATAGAGGGGCTGAGCGCCGACAAGGAGTCGCTGTCTGAGAAGGTCGCAATAGCATCGCAGCTCGATGCAACGGCAATACAGATGGTGATGCTCGACAAGAAAGGCAGGCAGACCAGTAAGATAAAGAGGGCAAAGCAACTGCGCGTGTCGTTCATCATAGCAAGGAACGTGACCGCGACAAATGGCGTCAGGACGATATATATAAGGATAACCACGCCGGCAGGAACGGTGCTTGGCAACGCCGGGACGTTCCCCTACGAGAACCGGCAGCTGCAATGCTCGATGAAGAGGGGCGTGGAATATTCCGGGAACGAGACGCCGGTGACACTGTACTACAACATCAGCCAGTTCCTCGGCGAAGGAACATACCAGGTCGCAATATTCGCAGACGGGCATCTGATAGGCTCGCGCGGCGTTAACTTTTAGGAATGATACACATTGTTTCTTATATGGAAAGGCTACTATTAACATTCGCCGCTCTCATCGCCATATCGGCGAGTGCCGTGGCGCAGAGGGTACTTTCGCTCGACGACTGCCGCAACATGGCTCTCGACAACAACAAGCAACTCAACGCATCGTGCATAAGGCAGGAGGTGGCTCTCAACACGCGCAAGGCGGCAAGGACGAAGTACCTGCCGAGGCTGAGTGCGCTCGGCGCGTACGATCTGTCGAGCCGCGAGGTGTCACTGCTCAACGACGACCAGAAAACGGCTCTCAACAACCTCGGCACGAACGCCGCAGGCAGAGTGGGCAGCTCGCTAAACGATATGCTGACGGGATTTGCGCAGCAGGGACTCATATCCCCGCAGGTGGCGCAATCACTCGGCGGACTGTTCGCAGACGCAGCAACCCCAATCGCGCAGGCGCTAAACGGGTTGGGGAGCGGCATAAGGCAAAGCCTGCGGACAAACACGCGCAACAAGTTCGCGGCATCAGTCATGGTGACTCAGCCCGTTTACGTGGGAGGCGCAATCACGGCAACCAACCAACTTGCAGACCTCAACGAGCAACTCATGGCGGAACGCCTCGAGCTCTCCAGGCAGACGACGCTTTACGAGATAGACCAGGCTTACTGGCTGGTGGTGTCGGTGAAGCACAAGGAGAGGCTGGCGCGCAAGTACCTCGAACTGGTACGCAAGTTCGACAGCGACGTGCAGAAAATGTTCGATGAGGGCGTGGCAACACGCTCAGACGAACTGCAGGTGAACGTCAAGGTGAACGAGGCGGAGATGCAACTGATGCAGGCAGAGGATGGCGTGGTGCTGTCGAAGATGCTACTATGCCAGTTGTGTGGAGTAGAATATGCAGATAACATCACTCTCGCAGACGAGGACACGGAGAACCTGTCACTGCCGGCGCTGTATGACGACAACGGACAGTCCTACGACCTCCGGCCGGAACTCAACATACTGCGCACGGCAGTGGGCATGGCAAACACGTCAACGAAACTCGCACGCGCGCCGTACCTGCCGCAGGTGGTACTGACAGGAGGGTATATAGCAACAAACCCTAACATGTATAACGGCTTCGAGAGAAAATTCGGAGGGGCTTGGAACGTCGGGGTCGTGGTGCGCATACCGGTGTGGAATTGGAACGAGGGGACATACAAGGTCAGGGCGACGCAGGCCACGGCAAGGATTGCGCAGATGGAACTCGCGGACGCCACCGAGAAGATAGGCCTGCAGGTGAGCCAGTGCCGCTTCAAGGTGAAGGAGGCACGGCGGAGATATGACCTCGCCGTAAAGAACGTGGAAAAGGCGGAGGAGAACCTGCGGTGCGCAAACCTCGGATTCGCCGAGGGAGTGATGCAGACAACCGACGTGATGGCAGCGCAGACGGCATGGCTACAGTCGCAGACACAGAAGGTGGAGGCGGAGATAGAGTCGCGGCTCAGCCAGGTGGCACTGAGAAAGGCGCTCGGAAGACTTTAGGATAGGCGGGGAAAAACAATGGTCTTGACTACCGGAAAAGAACACGGTGATAAAACTGTTGCCCCAAATCCTTAAAAAAAGAATAAACCATTAAACCAAAATATTATGTCAGCAAAGACGCAACATAACAACATCCTGCTTGCCATACTCGGCTTCCTGGTCGTGGTGGCGACAGTGGCAGTCATAGGCCTGTTCGCGTTCGGAAAGAGTGTCGAGGAAATACAGGGCGAGGTGGAAGTCACAGAGTACCGCGTGTCGAGCAAAGTGCCGGGACGCATACTCGAGATACGCGTTAAGGAAGGCGACTACGTCCATGTGGGCGACACGCTCGCCATACTCGATGCTCCCGAGGTGGAGGCAAAGATGACGCAGGCTCAGAGCGTGGAGCGCGCCGCATCGGCAATGAGCGAGATGGCGCAGAACGGTGCGCGAAGGCAACAGATACAGGGATCGTACGAAGTGTGGCAGCAGGCAACGGCAGGACTTGAGATTGCCAGGAAAAGTTACGAGCGCGTGCAGCGGCTATATGACGAAGGAGTGATGACCGCCCAGAAACGCGATGAGGCGCTGGCCCAGTACAAGGCCTACGAGGCGCAGGCCAAGGCCGCCAAGAGCCAGTACGACATGGCTGTCGAGGGAGCGAGAACCGAAGAGAAAAAGGCTGCCGTGGCAAAGGTGGGACAGGCGCAGGGCGCCGTGCAGGAAGTGCGGTCCTACAAGCGCGAACTCGTCCAGGTGGCACAGATGGAAGGCGAGGTGAGCAGCGTGTTCCCAAAGGTGGGCGAGCTCGTCGGCACCGGTTCGCCGATAATGAACATATCGGTGATGAAAGACATGTGGGGAACGTTCAACGTGCGCGAGGACCTGTTGCAGGGAATCAAGATTGGCGAGGTGATAACCGCATACAGCCCGGCATTCGGGAAGGACATAAAACTGAAGGTGTTCTACATAAAAGACCAGGGCGCGTATGCCGTGTGGAAGGCAACGAAAAGCATAGGGCAGTATGACCTCAAGACATTCGAGGTGAAGGCACGCCCGGTCGGCAAAGCCGAAGGGCTGCGGCCTGGGATGTCGCTGATAGTGAAGAGATAGACATGTACGGGAACAGGAATATTTTCATGCGCGTGCTCAGCGTGGCACGCCGGGAGTGTGGCATAATTATGTCAACGCCCATCTATGTGTTCTGCATGTTGATCTTTCCTGTGTTGATGATTGTTTTCTTCACGTCGCTTATGGACGAAGGGGTGCCGCAGAAGATGCCGATAGGCATAGTGGACATTGACAACACATCAACAACGCGCTCAATAGTGCGCCGCCTCGACGCCATGCAGACCAGCAGGGTGGTGGCCCGCTATGCCACGCCTGCGGAGGCGCGCGCCGCCATGCAGCGGAACGAGATATACGCATTCCTGTATTTCCCGGAAGGCACCACGGCGGAGATAGTCTCGCAGCGCAAGCCCAAGATATCATTCTATTACAACAGCACAATGATAATGGCTGGCGCGCTGCTGTTCCGCGACATGAAGACCGTCTGCACGCTCGCCTCGGCAGCCGTGGGACGGTCCGCGATGCTCGCCCGGGGATACACCGATGACCAGATAATGGCGTTCCTGCAACCCATATCCGTCGATTCGCACATGATAGGCAACCCGTGGCTGAACTACAATTTCTACCTCGGCTCATTCATAGTGCCAGGAATACTGCTGCTGTTCATGTTCCTCATCACAGCCTATTCGATAGGCACGGAGTTGAAATTCAACCGCAGCAAAGTGCTCATGCGGCTCTCCGGTAACGACATCCGGGTGGCAATATTTGGCAAGATGCTGCCGCAGACACTGATCTTCCTTGTCATCTTCTACGGCTACTTCATTTACCTTTACGCGTTCCTCGGCTTCCCGCACCAGGGCGGGTGGCTGCCGGTAGCGTTGATAGGTTTTCTTGTGGTCATTGCATCACAGGCGTTTGGCGTGTTCGTCTTCGGCCTTATGCCGTCCCTGCGCCTGTCAATGAGTGTGTGCTCGCTGTGGGCCGTGCTGAGTTTCACCATGTGCGGCGCGGCATTCCCGCTGTTCGCCATGGACCCGATGCTGGAGGGTCTCGGGCAACTCTTCCCGCTAAGGCACTATTTCATGTTCTACCAGATATGCGTCTTCAACGGCTATCCGCTCAGCGATGCTTGGATCAATATCCTCGCACTCGCCATATTCATCTGCCTGCCGGCGTTCACGATGAAAAACCTGCGCCGTGCCATGCTTGAGTTCGTATATATCCCGTGACATGAGTGCCGGTAAACGTGCGGCACCAATGAACGGTGTGCCCAAAACCATTTAATTCAAAAGAATTTCCTCAGAAAATGCTTAAGAATATAAAAGACACATGTTACATCTGGGAAAAGGAGATGCGCTCCGTGATAAGCGACGATGGAGTGCTTATCTTCTTTATCCTCGTCCCGCTGATATATCCGCTTATCTATTCGTGGGCATACAACAACGAGGTTGTCCGCGACGTGCCGGTGGCCGTGGTCGATTACTCAAAAAGCCAGTCATCGCGGCTATTCACCCGTAAGTGTGACGCCGCGCCGGGAGTGAAGGTGGCATACCAATGCACGTCAATCGACGAGGCCAGGCAACTCGTTGGGCATCAGGTGGTGCGCGGCATACTCTATTTCCCTGCGGATTTCGAAAAAAAACTCGGACGCAACGAGCAGGCAAAGGTGAGCGTGTTCTGCGACATGAGCATGATGCTGACCTACAAGGCTATATATTCCACGGTGATTGAGGTGTCGCAGGACATGAATGCCTCAATACAGGTGGCGCGGGCGGGAAATGCAACCGAACGCGACGATGAGGTGCTCGTGCGCCCGCTCGACTTCGAGGAGGTCGAGATGTTCAACACCACAGGTGGGTACGGCAACTTCATTCTCCCGTGCGTGCTCGTGCTCATCATTCAGCAGACGCTGCTGCTCGGCATCGGACTAAGCGCCGGAACGGCACGCGAGAACAACCGCTATCAGGTCCTCATACCATTGAGCCGGCACTACAACGGCATATTCCGCATAGTGTTCGGCAAGTCGCTGTGCTATTTCATGATATTCGCAGTGATGACGGCATACGACATTCTCGTGGTGCCGCGCCTGTTCGGGTTCACAACAATCGGGCGGCCTGCCGACCTGTTTGCCGTCGCGCTGCCATATATCCTCGCGTGCATCTTCTTCGGGATGCTCTGCTCGTGTGTCATACGCTACCGCGAGAATGTCATTCTGCTCGTGATATTCACATCGCTGCCGTTCCTCTTCCTCGCCGGGATGTCATGGCCAGAGAGCAGCATACCTGCCGCCTGGCGTGGCGTGGCGTACTTGGTGCCGTCAACATTCGGCATACGCGCGTTGGTGAGGATAAACAGCATGGGGGCGACGTTGAGCGATGTGCATTACGAGTATGTGTTGCTGTGGATTCAGGTAGCGGTTTATTTCATAGCGACATGCGCTGTCTATAAATACCAGTTGTATAAGTCGCACCGCCATGCCATCGAGCGTGTCACCGCTGTCAGGAGTGCCGTTGAGCGGCAGAGGAACAAAAAGCGGGGCGATAAGCAATAACACATCGAACTCAAACCAGTCATTGCAACACTTATCTGAATATAACAAAGCAGGCCGGAAATCCCCAGCCTGCCAGATGTGAATTGCGATTTGTTTCGCCTGTCAGTATTCCAATATCAGTGTCTGGCGCGGAGGCAGTCTCATGCCGCTGCGCAGTACAACCGGCATTCCTGTTGTCACGTCCTTTGTCCGCACCACGATTCTGCCTTCTCCGTCTGTTGACGCATTGGCGTTGCCAGCGAACAGTTCGGCATAGCGGTCCGTGTCAAACGTCTGCTCGGTGGTCGTTCCGTTTAGTATCACCGCCACTCCGCGTCCGTTGTACTCGCGCGACACGACATATATGCCGTTGTACGGGATGAAGTGCTTCATGCCCCCGCGTGTCACTACATCGTTGCCCCTGCGCCAGTGCAGCAGGCGCGACAGCCAGTTGAACATGGCGTTCTCCTCCGCCGACCGCCCTGCGGCGGTGAAAGCGTTGTGCTTGTCGCCCGGGAAGCCGCCCGGGAAGTCGCAGCGCACGTCTCCGTCGGTAATCTCCTTAGTTCCGCTCATAAGTATTTCAGTGCCGTAGTATATCTGCGGTGTTCGCCTTATGGTGAGCAGCAGGGCAAGAGCCTGTTTCAGCGAGAGCGTGTCGCAGCCGTTGCCGAGGAAGCGGTCGGTGTCGTGGTTGTCGATGAATGCCATCACGTTGTCCGGGTTCTCGTACAGGTAGTCATACAGCAGCGAGTTGTATATGCGGTTAAGCCCTTCCCACCACGCGTCGGTTTCCTCGTCCTTTGCCTTCGAGAAACGGTCGAAGAAAGAGAAGTCCATCACCGTTTTCAGGTGCGAGTTGTCCCTTGCTATGCGGCTGTTGCCCTGCCATGCCGCCGTGTATGCGGCCTCTGTCACCCACGTCTCGCCCACAACGTTGAAGTTGGGGTACTCCTCGTCGATGGCCTCCATCCACCGTGCCATCGCCCCCGCGTCGGCGTATGGGTAGGTGTCCATCCTTATACCGTCGATGCCCACCGTCTCTATCCACCACATACTGTTCTGTATGAGATACTTCATAACGTGCGGGTTGCGCTGGTTCAGGTCGGGCATCGTTGGCACGAACCATCCCTCTGTGGTCTCTTTCTTGTCAATCTCGGAGGCATACGGGTCGATCACGGGTGTCAGTTTGTAACTTGTCTGCATGAAGGATGTTCCCTCGGGGTTTGATGTCCCGCCCGATTCCTTCAGCCAGCCGTGCAGGTTGAACCAGTCGGCAGACGGCATGTCTGTCACCCACGGGTGTTCAAACCCGCAGTGGTTGAAAATCATGTCCATCACCACCTTCAGTCCCTTGGCGTGCGCCTCGTCCGTCAGTTGCCTGTACTCACCGTTTGTCCCGAAGCGCGGGTCGACGCGGTAGTAGTCTGTCGTGGCATACCCGTGGTATGTGCTGTAGCCGAGCGCGTTGTCCGGCGAGTTGTTCTCAAGCACCGGGGTAATCCACAGCGCGGTGACGCCGAGCTCGTTGAAATAGTCGAGATGCCTGCGTATGCCCTCCAGGTCGCCGCCGTGGCGCAGCGATGGCGCGCTGCGGTCAACGCGGTATGTGTGCAGTTCGGCCTCCAGCCGCTTCGTGGCTTGTGGCGTGGTGTATTTCCCGCTCGATGCGAAGCGGTCAGGCATGAGCATGTAAAGCACGTCGGCATTGGTGAAACCCTCGCGCCGGCTGCCCTCCATCTCGCGAGCCTTCAGCCGGTAAGAAACGGTCTGCGAGCCTTTTGCCTTGCCGCCCTTGCGTGCCGTGAACTTCAGTTTCATCGTTCCCGGGCGCGCATCCCCGATGTTGAGGTAAACCAGCAGGTAGTTGGGACTGTCGAGGCGCGCCACGCTGTCTATGCGCGCCCCGGCGTAGTCGGTCGTCACGTCGGTCTCGCGTATGCCCTCGCCATACACCATCAGTTGCAGCGTTGGGTCTTTCATTCCCACATACCAGTCGGTTGGGTCTATTCTGTCCACCTTGACCGTTGCTGCGTTTGCCATCGAGGCAAATACGGCGAACATCAGTGGCAATATCACTCTTTTCATGTTTCCTGTTTCTATATTGTCCGGTTGCTAATCATGGAATATCATTGCAGACTGCGGCGCGACGATGACCGAGCTGCCCTGTATGTTCCTCAGGCCATCCTCGTCTATGTCCCCGTCTGAGCAAACCACTGTGTATCTGCCGAATGGCACCTCAACCTTCTGCGGATAGCGGTTGGCGTTGAGTATGACATAAATGTTTTTCCACTCGTCTCCACCCGCGTTGTCCACCAGTCGGAATGCCACGAGGCAAGGCTGCGTTGGCAGGAACTGCAGGTGACGGCGCACGAGGTCGGCACGCCCCAGGCGGAACGCGGGGTGGTTCTTGCGCAGCTGTATCAGTTTCCTGTAGTACGAGAACACCTCGGGATGGAGTCTCATGTTGTCCCAGTTGAGCGCGTTCACTTTGTCAGGGCTCTTGTATGAGTTGCGCACGCCTTTCTTGTCGCGAATCATCTCCTCGCCGCACAGTATGAACGGCACCCCCTGCGATGTCAGCACCGCCGTCTGGGCGAGGCACGTCAGATAGATGAGCGGCGAGTCGTTGTCGATGATGAGTTTTCCGCTGGCATCGCGCGTAACGCTCCCCGCAGCCCCCGAGGCTATCAGCCGGTCGATGAGGCACATGTCGTCGTGGCAGCTGACGTATGATATGGCCTGTACTGGCTCGCTTGCCCACGCCCTGTCTGAATAGTTGACGCGCGACATGTCAACCTGCGGGTGGGCTATGCAGCCGGCGATGCCGAACTTGACACTCTCCTCGCTGCCCTCCACGCCGGCGAGGAAAGCACCTTTCGAATCATCGGAGAACGGCCCGCGCAGCGCGTCGCGCAACTCGTCGGAGAAGGCCGCGATGCGTGGCATGTGGGCAATGTTTGCCTTGCTGGCAAGTTGGCTGGCGGGCAGCGCGCACTTGCCTGCGCTCCAGCCCTCGCCGTAGATGAATATAGTGGGGTCGATCTTGTCGACCTCGCGGCGTATCTCGTTCATCGTCTCTATGTCGTGAACGCCCATGAGGTCGAAGCGGAAACCGTCGATGTGGTATTCTTTGATCCAGTATTTCACAGACTCCAGCATGAACCGCCTCATCATGGGCTTCTCCGAGGCCGTCTCGTTGCCGCAGCCCGAGCCGTTGCTTGGCGAGCCATCGGCGTTCATGCGGTAGTAGTAGCCGGGATAGGTGTTGTGGAAATTGCTGTTCTCTATGTCGTAGGTATGGTTGTACACCACGTCGAGTATCACGCGTATGCCGGCCTTGTGCAGTGCCTGCACCATCTGCTTGAACTCCGTGATGCGTGTCTCTGGGGTGTAAGGGTCTGTGCTGTACGAGCCGTCCGGCACGTTGTAGTTCACCGGGTCGTAGCCCCAGTTGTACTGTGGCTGCGCGAGGCGCGTCTCGTCAACAGAGCCGAAGTCGTAGGATGGCAGTATATGCACCGCGTTGATGCCGAGCGACTTCAGGTGGCTTATGGCCTTTGGTTCTGTCAGTGCGAGGTATTTACCCCTGTTGTGCAGTCCCGACGTGGGTGAAATAGAGAAGTCGCGGTGGTGCAGCTCGTAGATGACGAGGTCGGCGGGTGACTTTATCACCGGCCGCCGGTCTCTTTCCCAGCCCTCCGGGTTGGTGGTTCTCATGTCCATCACCACGCCCTCCTTGCCGTTCACTCCCACCGCCTTGGCAAACACCCCCGGCGAAAGCCGTCCGTCAACCATGAACTGGTAGTGGTAGCCGGCAAGGTTCTTGTGCACCGTTGCCGTCCATATCCCGCCCCTGCCGGGCTTCATCTTGGCGAATTTCGCCCTCCTCGCGCCTTTGCCATCGAGCGAAATGCCATACACCACTGCCACCTTTCTTGATTTTTTCGGCGCAAACAACCGGAACGTTGTATGGCTCCTTTTGTATTCAACCTCGTTGAAGTCGAAGTCCTGGGCTGCCGCAGTGGTTGACAGCAGCGTATATAATATTGTAGCAAAAAACAGTCTTTTCATCATGGAATTTCTTTGTTTAACTCATAGTCGGGCTTATCGCGCCATCAGGCTCACTGCGAAGCCGCCGCCCGGCGCCTCGGTGATTTTCAGCACGTCGCCCTTTTTCACGGTCTTTTTCGTTATGACGTATGCCTTGGGGGTATGCTCGTAGTGTGCGCCCCTCGCATCGGCATAGATTGTACATTCATACCTGCGCCCCTCGTCGAGGAAGTCGAGCCGGATGTTGCTCCTGTGCCCGTTCTCGTCGCATTTTCCTCCGACGAACCAGTTGTCAGTTCCCTTGGCCTTGCGCGCCACGGTGATGTAGTCGGCAGGCTCGGCCTCAAGGTATCGCGAGTCGTCCCAGTCGCACGCCACGTCGCGTATGAACTGGAACGCGTCCATATACCTGGCGTAGTTCTCGGGCAGGTCGGCGGCCATCTGCAACGGACTGTACATCGTGACATACAGTGCCAGTTGTCCGGCGAGGGTGGTGTGGACGAAGTTGGGGTTGTCGCTCCAGTTCTTCAGTTGTGTCTCGAAAATGCCCGGCGTGTAGTCCATCGGCCCGCCCTGCAGCCGCGTGAACGGCAATATGCAGGTGTGGTCTGGCCGCGACCCTGCGAACGCTTCATATTCCGTTCCGCGCGCGCTCTCGTTGCCCACGAGGTTTGGGTAAGTGCGGCAAAGTCCCGTGGGGCGCGTTGCCTCGTGGGCGTTCACCATGACGCGATGCCTCGCGGCCTCCTTCACGACGTGCAGGTAGTGGTTGTTCATCGACTGCGAGTAGTGGTGGTCGCCGCGCGGTATTATGTCGCCGACGTAACCCGTCTTCACCGCGTCATACCCGTAGCGGTTCATCAGCCCGAACGCTTCGGCGAGATGCCGCTCGTAGTTCTGCGTTGAGGACGATGTCTCGTGGTGCATCATCAGCCGCACGCCCTTCGAGTGGGCATACTCGTTGAGAGCCTTGATGTCGAAGTCGGGATATGGCGTCACGAAGTCGAACACGTCGCGCTTCCACATATTCGCCCAGTCCTCCCATCCGGTGTTCCAGCCCTCCACCAGCACCTGGTCGAGCCCGTTCGCCGCCGCGAAGTCGATATACCGCTTCACGTTCTCCGTGTTTGCGGCATGGCGGCCGTTGGGTCTTGCCTTCGCGTAGTCTGTCTTGCCGAGTTGCACCGAGGGGAAGTCATCGGTGTAGTTCCAGCTGCTCTTTCCCACGATCATCTCCCACCACACCCCGCAGTATTTCGTGGGGTGAATCCATGAGGTGTCGTCAATCGCACACGGTTCGTTGAGGTTCAGTATGAGGTCTGACGAGAGCATGTCGCGCGCGTCGTCGCTCACCATCACCGTCCGCCACGGCGTGCTGCACGGTGTCTGCATAAACCCTTTCAGTCCGGTGGCATCCGGCGTGAGGTGGCTCACGAACGTCATCGGCGCGGGCAGCGGATAGGGCGACGGCTGCGGTGAGGGCGTGTATGCGTTGCTGTGTCCGCGCAGCCCGGTTGACAGATGGCTGGTTTCGGCATCCACGAGTTCCAGGTGCATCGTCGCGTAGTCGGCGCACGCCGCCTCGTGTATGTTTATGTACAGCCCGTCATCCGTTTTCATCTGCAACGAGGTCTGCACTCCCGTCGGCGAGAAGACCGCTATTGACGAGTTGCCCCAGTTCACCGCCTTGTCGAACATTCCGCGTATCTCCGACAGCCTGCTCTCCTGTGTCTCCTGCTCCTGCGTGTCGTAGTCGCCCGGCAGCCACCACGCCTTGTGGTCTCCCGTCATGGCAAACTCGGTGCGCTCTTCTCTTATGATGAAATAGTTGAGGCTGTCCTGCTGCGGGAACTCGTAGCGGAAGCCGATGCCGTCGTCGTAGACGCGGAAGCGGACTATGATGTGCCGCCCCGTTGACTGCTGCGCGAGCGTCACGGCGAGCTCGTTGTAGCGGTTCCTTATCGTTGCCGTCTCTCCACACACTGGCCGCCATGTCTCGTCGACGGCCGATGTCTCGCTGCCGGCGATGCTGAATCCGTCCATCAGGTCGGTCTCCCTCTGTCCCTTCGATGCGTGCTTGTCGCGCGCGAGCTCCAGTCCGAGGTGGCTCGGCCGCACCACCTCCCTGCCCTTGTATGCCAGTTCGTAGGTGGGCCGCGTGCCGTCGACGTGGAACTTCAGCCGCACGTTCCCGTCCGGCGAAGCCACCTCCTGTGCCGCAGCCGTCAACGCGAGCAGCGCGCAGGCAAATGATAACAATGTCCTTTTCATACCTTGATATATGTTTAGCGCACTGCATGTTTCCTTCCGCCCTCCATCACCAAGGCGGCGATGGTGTTGCCGAAGTCGCTGTTCCCGATCATCTCGTCGATTCCGATGTGCATCCTGTAACGCCAGTAGTGCCTCGGGTTGGCGGGCATGTTGATGCGCTCGGCGTTCTGGTCGGCGAGGCGCAGGCTCTCGTCCACGGCGAGCCAGTCCTGAATGGCAATTATGCAGAGCATTGACGACGACGCGAGGTTGAGCGACACGATTTCGCGTGCGAGCCATCCCGGCATGGGGTGTGGCGCAGGCCCGTCATGTCGCAGCACGGAGTTAAAATATTCCTGCGCGCGCCCCTCGTCCTCGTCCCACCATTGCCGCAGTGTGGGCATGTCGTGGCTCGATATGGTGCAGACGGAGCGGTATGGGTTTTCCGCCGGACGGGCGAAGCGGACGCGGTTGTCCTTCGGCATTGACTCCAGCTCGAGCGAGAGTATGCGCAGCTCGTCCATCACCCATGGCACGCAGTCTGGCACCATGCCGAGATCCTCCGCGCACACCAGCATACGTGTCGCCTGCACCAGCAGCGGCAGTTTCTTCATCGCCTCGTGGTACCAGAACTGATTGTTGCGGCGGTAGAAATAGTCGTTGTAGAGTTTGTTGAAGACATATTTGTCGCTGTCGTAGAGCGACTCGTATATGAAGTCGAACTGCACTGATATTCGCGGGTGGAACGTGCCCGGGTTCTTGTGGTCGCGCACGAACAGCACGTCGCTGATTAGCGAGTAGAGTCCGTCGCGCACCGACTCCAGTGGCATCGAGAAGCGGTTGCCGCCGCCCTTTGCCTTCTCCGCCCCGTACCATGCCTCCACCTTGCGCTGTGTGGCGTACTCGTCTTTCATTCGGTAGCGGTCGCCGACGGTCTTTTCCAGGAACTCCCGGCGCACCGCGTCGGCATCCTCGTGGAACACACGGTCGAGCACCCAGTCGGCAATGAACGGCTCTGTGAACAACTGCTCCTGCCACCGCAGCCCGTATGCCTCTATCTCCCCGGGCGTCATCCCGAGCGCGGGGGCGAAATGCCCGGTGAGTCCGTACACTGCGTCGGCTGGGATTTCCCAGATGCGGAAGAAGCCGAGCACATGGTCTATGCGGTAGGCATCGAAATAGTTCGACATGTTGCGGAAGCGGCGCACCCACCACCGGCAGCCGTCGGCGGTCATCTCGTCCCAGTTGTATGTGGGGAATCCCCAGTTCTGCCCGTTCGTGGAGAAGTAGTCCGGCGGCGCGCCTGCCTGTCCGTTGAGGTTGAAATAGCGCGGCTCCTGCCACACGTCGCAGCCGAAGCGGCTCACGCCGATTGGTATGTCGCCCTTGAGCACCACCCCCCTTGAGCGTGCATACTCGTGGGCGCGGCTCATCTGGCGGTGCAGCACGAACTGCACATAGTATGAGTATGCCACCTCGCCGTAGGCCTTGCTGCGCGGGTTGGCGAGAGCCTTGCGGTCGTCCTCGTTCCATGCGTGGTGTCCCTTCCACTGCGAGAAATCGGCGGTGCCGTTCACGTCGCGCAGCAAACAGTACTGCGCATACGGCACGAGCCATTGGCCGGCGGCTTCGAAGAACGCCTTGAACTCCTTTGATGCCAGTGCCTCACGCCCCTCCTGGGCATACAGCAGGCGCAGATATTCCTCCTTGGCGGCGTTCACGCGCTCATAGTCTATCTGCCGCAGGGCGTTGAGTTCCTGCCGCAGCAGCTCGAAGCGGCGCCGTTCCCCGGCATCGGCGAGCGGCGGCAGCTGGCGCAGGTCGGCATATTGCGGGTGCAGCGCGAAGATGCTGATGCACGAATAGGGGTATGAGTCAGTCCATGTCTTGGTGGTCGTGGTGTCATTGATGGGCAGTATTTGCAGCACGCGCTGGCCGGTCCCTGCCACCCAGTCTATCATGCGGCACAGGTCGCCGAAGTCGCCGACGCCGAAACTCCCTTCCGTGCGCAGCGAGAACACCGGCACCAGCGTGCCGGCGCATTTCGCGTTGTATATCGGGAAGAACGCCTGCCCGAGCTCGTAAACCACCACCTCGCCGCGCCCCATCGGCGGCAGCGTCACGATGCGGTTGCCCTGCGTCTCCCACAGGGGCATTATGTCGTGGTTCTCGTCGATGGCCACGAACTTGAACTCGAGCGTGCCGCCCGTCAACTTGGTGGCGTCGATGTCGATGACCCATTCGTTGGCCTGATGCTCCGCCATTGGCCTCGCCTCGCTCAGCCGCCACGCGCCGAGCATGCCCTGCGCGCCCACCACGGCAAGGCGGTGGTTGGAGCGCAGCTGCGGCGCGCGCACCTTCAGGCACACCGTGGCGGCGTAGTCGTTGCGCGCCACATCGTGACGGCGGCGGCGCGAGATGCACTCCGTGAATGCCGAGCTGTACAGGTAACTGTCTTCGGGCATCGCAATCCAGTGGTCGTAGGCGACATACCGCGTGCCTCTCGCGCACGACAGGTCAATCCTGTGAGGTTCCGACGCCCATTCGTGCAGCACCTCGGCGCCGTCGCGCTCAACGCTGTAGTAGTAGCATATCGCCTCGCCCGGCTTGCCGTCGCGGCGCAGGTTGCACGTCCACCGCAGCCCGTCGTCGGTGTTCATTCTGTACTTTGCCGCCGCCACGCCGCTTTTTCCGTCGATGACGTTCAGCACAAGATCCTCGCCGTAACTCGTCTTGTAGTCTATGTTAAACTGCAGATTAATATCCATAATGGTTAGTATTTTGGCGTAAAATTAATAAAAACCAACGTTATACAGGAACTTTCGCATACTTTTCAAGGCATATTTGCTGTGCAAACGGTTGCACAACGCGCCGTGTATGCCGTCCGAATTACGGTGCCTGCCAAGCTTCTCACCACGCCTCGATGATGTGCCGGCCTCCGTTTAGCACCGAAGCGGAAAGTAAATTCGCCGTATTTACTCATCAAATACGGCGAATTTACTCATCAAATACGGCGAGTTTACTTTCCAAATACGGCGAATTTGCAACGCTGTTGCATGTCAGCCGCACGCTCATTGCGTGGCTATCGCCACACCGTTCACTATGTAAAGGCCGCGCGGAAGTCCACTGACGGCGTCGCGGAATGATGTCCCGGCTGGCAGGCGGCGCAGCAGGCGGCCGTCTGGGGCTGCCACGGTTACGGCTGAATGGCTGAGACTGCCGTAGGGCAGGGGGGTGTCAACCGATGATGTTGCCGACACGTCGTCGACGAGGTAATGCCCCTGCGCGTCGCGCTCGTTGCGGATGACAAAGAATTTCGTCGCCGTGACGTTCTCCACGTCAACCGACTGCGGCGAGCCGCTGCCGTTGCTGAAGACGAAGTTAACATAGTCGTCGCCGGAGGTCAGCGTGAAGTCCTTGCAGTACCACGTGTGGCCGTCAACCTGCCTCGTCGTTGTTATGCGGTCGCCCGGCCAGGTGGTGTTCTGCGGCTCGTGTCCGAAGTCGCTCCATGTCCAGTAGTTCATGGTCGTCCATCCCGCCACGCCATCGCTGACGCGGCAATACACGGTGATTGTCCTCGGCTCGTTGTCGTCGGGCTTTATCGTGTAGCTGCGCCCGATTATGCCGCTAACCGTTCCTGCTGCGAGCAGTCCCACCGTCAGCGTGCAGTCGCCGTCAATGGCTATCTCCGTTCCGCTAGCCACCTTGCGGCTCGCGGCTGTCGGCATTGTTCCGTCGGTGGTATATACGAGTTGCGCGGCGTCGTCCTCGCTCACTGCCGTTAGCCTCACCCGGAACGCGCCGTCATACACTCCCGAGCTTTTGTCGGCCCATGCCGTTTCAAGTTTCCTGGCGAGGAAATAGCGGTATTTCTGCCCTTCGAGCGCGAGTGTGTATGCGCTGGAAGGCGTGAAGCTGCCTGCCTCATCGCCTACGGCGACGACCAGTCGGCTCTGCCCGTCCGTCTTCACGGCGTTGGCGTGGCAGGCGGCGGTGCTCTTCAGGTTGAGGAATGTGCTCGTGTTGGTTATCCCGGCAGTCTTCCTCGCGTCAACCATCGCCTTTATCTCGCTGCGGTATGCCAGCCAGTGCTTGTAGAACACGCACGGCGTTCCCGGCATGGCGAGCATGTATGCGTTGGCGGCCAGCGTGTCACGCTTTATCGGGTCCTGCTCTGCTCCCGCGCGCCTCTCGGTGTCGTGGTTCTCGACGAATGTCACGGCGTAGCGGCAGTAGGCGGGGTCGTGCATCAGGTTGTTGGTGCTGTTCAGCCGTCTCCAGTCGTTAGCGTTTATCGCGTCGCGCACGTTGTACCTGAACTGGAAGTCGAACGCCGCGCTTTTCCTCGCCGTGGCATCAATCCATTTCTTTATCCTGTCGTTGCCGTCCCAGCATTCTCCCACGGAGAACTCTACCCCTGCGGCGTCGTTGTAGTCGGCGACGTGCGAGCCGCCGAAGCCCTTCACCATGTCGTATCGGAAGCCGGAGTATCCGAGGTCGTCCTTCAGGAATTTGACGTATGCCTTCATTATCCTCTGCACGTTTTCGCTCTTGTGGTCGAGGTCGCGCATTCCGCCCCAGTCCTCGCCCTCGTCGTTGTTGCTGCTCAGCGTCACTCCGTCGATTGCGGCCTGCTCGCGTGTCTTGTATTTCCCGGTCGCTGGGTCGTAGTCGTCGTTGCTCACGATGTCTGTTGTCTGCAACTGGTATGTCGCGCCGTTGTAAGTCTCGGCGGGGAAAGTCCACCACCCGTTGGTGTTGTGGTGGTTTATCACCACGTCGGCTATTGTACCTATGCCTTTTTCCCTGAACGTGCGTATCATTGAGCGCAGTTCCTCCTCGCTGCCGAAGCTGCTGTTCTGGTTGAAATAATAGTACGGGGTGTACCCCATTACGTTATGGGTCTCGAGGCATTTCCCGCTCTGCGGCACCCACACGAGGCTGAATGTTGCGGCGAGGTCGTCTGCCTGCGCCTCCAGTTTAGTCCATTTCGACTGTGAGAACGAGTCCCAGTAGAAGCCCTGCAGCATCACTCCGCCGTAGTTTTCGGGCCAGCCCTGTGCGTTGGCGCCAGGTGGGCAGGCGGCGAGCAAGGCAAGTGAGAGAAAGAAATTTTTTGTGGATAGCATGGTGTTTTTAAGGAGTTATGAAGTTAAGACAAAAGTGTTTTGTAAGGAGTTGTGAAGTTGAAAAGTGAAAGGAGGTTGAGGCAACAGTTCCTGTCCGTGACTTTGTGGCATGTTGTTTTTCAACATCCTGTTTGGATAGTACTGTTGTCTCAACCGCTTTACTCCTTTGGCTTCTCAGCTCATTGACAAGGCTCTACTCCCTCACGATGGCGAACCACCCGGTGATGTCGTTGAAGTAGATGTTGTAAGTGCCGGCCTCAACATTTATGTTGTCGCCGCCTGGCTCACCCTTTCCTGTGTATGCCGCATTAGTAACGGTGAGGCTCGCGCCCCAGTTGGTGTCCCAGCTGCCGTTTGCGCGGAACTTCAGCGTGCCGTTTTCGGCGAACTGTGTCTTGACATACCAGTTGTGCGGTGTCACCTGAGTCATGACAAGGTCGGTTGATCCGTTGTTGGCCCAGTTGTTGAAGTCGCCGACGAGGCCTATTGAAGCATATTCCGCAGGCGACTGGTTCTCCAGTTTCGTCCATGTGTACTGCATGGTCTTCAGGTTCATCTCGAACTTCCAGTAGCCAGCCTCTGGTGAGTGTATCGCGCCGCCGTTGGAAATCTCGAGTGGCCCGGACATGCTGGTCGAGCCGTTATTGTCGCTTGAGGTGTTGTAGCACATGTCCCAGTTGCCGATGTTCAGCTCGTCCCAAGCCTTCACGTTGCCGTCGATGTGTCCGTAGTAGTCGAACACGTCTGGCGAGGTCTGGAACATCGCTCCCTCCATTGCCTTTTCAGGGCTCCATCCGGAGAAGTCGCCGAAGAGGTAGATCACTTTCCTTACGGGCGCGGATGTCATGTTGAACATCACTGCTTCCGCATCCACCAGCACCGCTTGTCCGTCCTTGACGGCATTGAGGTAGACCGCTGCCGAGTATTGGTGGGTGCCGATGGCGCTGCCGAACACGCTCACGGCGTAGTCCTGTAGGGCGGCCTTGCTGACCTTGCCGTCGAGGGTGGCGCTGATATTGACACCCTTGCAGTTAATCTCGGTCGTTATCAGCACGATGCGTGCGTTGGCAAGGGTGTAGCCATCGGGCAGGGTCTCGTTGCTAAGTGTGAATACCTGCACCTCATCTTCTGCCGTTGCGAGGTCTATGTCGCCCACGGCTGTAGCCTTGATGCCTGGAAGTGTTATGGCATCTTCACCTGCGTTCGACTGCGGGTTGGCCCAGTCGGTGAAGTCGTCGCTGCAGGCCGTGAACAGCAAGCCTGCGAGCGAGAGCAATAAAAATGATATTTTTTTCATACCTTTGTCATTTGTTGTTGTTTCCTACTTGATGTCGCCTGTGTCGTTGCTGAAGTTGACATACATCTTCTGTCCTGCCGTGACGGCAACGCGCTCCTGGTCGTCGCCGGCGCCACGGTAAACGAGTTTCTTGCCGAACACCATGAATTCCGACTTCCACCAGTCTTGCCCCGGTATCTTGACGTATGCGCGCAGTCCCGATTCGCTGTCGGCGGCGTGCGCGAAGGCGGGTGAAACGAAGTCGCCGTCCTTTGTCGCCGGCACGTCAAACGAGCATCCGTCCTCTTTCTCGTCCCAGTTGCCTGCCGGTGTGACAGGTCCCATGAGCCAAACTTCCGGCTTGTTGAAGTCAACGTTGTAAACCAACTTGTTTCCGGAGATTGACATCGTGACAACCATCAGGTACCAGCCTGGTTTCTCACTGGCGAAGTTGCCGCCCTTGTCAGAGATGTTGGCAGCCAGTTCGCCGCCAATCGTGACTTGTCCGAATCCGATTCCGCCATTGTCCCAGCTCCTCTCGTTGTTGAATTTCATTCCTATGTCGTCAATCCACACCATGCGCCAGAAGATGTTCGGCGCGCTGTGAACGGGGATCATTTCTGGAGCGGTGTCCCACTTCCATTCGTTGAAATTGCCTATCACATAGAGTTTTCCCGGCATTGATACGGGAGGCAGCGCGTATTGCACGAGCACCTGCGGCAGTTCCACCGTGTTGGAAACGATTTCCATGCCGTTTATTGGATCTCCGTATGCCGTCACCTGCACTGCCTTTGCCCGCAGGTAGACCTTCGTGTTGACGGGGAAGTCATTCTCCGTCTTGCCCGTTTTCTCGATTTTCTTTGTGAGCTCGGCTGCCAGCAGTGCCGCGTCGATGCCGAGCTCCGCGCTCTTCTGCGCAGGAACGACCTCGAATGCGTCGGTCATGTCGGCGTTGATGGAAGCCTCGAGAGAGTAGTCCGTGGCTGCCGGGTAGCCATAGTCGGGCTGCGAGCAGGTCACGTTTATCTTTTCCGAATTTGCCAAGTCGATCACCGAGTTGGCTATTGCCGGTGTGTTGAGTACGAACGCCGTCGGGCTTTGCAGCGTCGGGTTCGAGTCGCGGTCCTCGTCGCACGCCGTGAAAACACATGCGCCCACCACCAGCATCAATATTGACTTTATTGTTTTGTTCATTGTTGTTTTGTTTTATCCGGGCATGGCGTTTCCGTCGTCCGCCCGTTGATGTTTACTTTTCGCCGGCCGTCCGGGAAGGGTGCTTGCGGCGTCCCTGCCCGGACATGCGCATGTCATTTATACCCAGGGTTCTGCTTAAGGTTCCCGTTGGCGATGAGGTCTTTCGCCGGTATGGCGAAGATGTTGCGGTAGGCTGCGAAGTCCCTGCCCTCGAAAGAGCCGCCCTTCCACTGCCATTTGTAGCCGTTGTTGCCTCCGAACTTGCCGAAGCGTATGAGCGTCGGGCGGCGTATGCCCTCGAAGTAGAACTCACGGCTCCACTCGTCGAGGATGTCGTTGAGGGTGAACGAGCCGGAGTTGCGCTCCTGTGCGTGGGCACGCTTTCGCAGGTCGTTGATGCACTTCGTTCCCTCGGCGGTGGTGTTGCCCCCGCTCATGCGCGCCGTTGCCTCGGCGTATGCGAGGTATGCCTCTGCCACGCGGAACAGGAAGAAGTCGGTGTCGGCGAATGTCGGGTCCTTGCCTGCGCTGCCGTCGGTCTTGAAGTTGGTGAACTTTGCCACTGCGAAGCCGTCGGTGAAACTCCCGCGGCTGGTGTTGTCGATCTCGCGGTTAACCCCGCAGAACAGCGCGCGGTCGTCTCCCGCCACCTCGGCCGTCTCGTATGACTCCTTGTGGGGTACATCCCCGATGGGGAAGAACTTCCTCACGAGGTCCGGGCGTGCGCGGTTTCCTGACCAGGCCACGTTCACCCCGTTGGTTGCCGCCGGGTCGTTCGGGTTCGCGTGTATGTCGGCGTCAAACGTCGAGGCGATAAGGAACTCGGAGCAACCATACTGAGTAGTGGTTATTCCGTCTGCGAACAACGGCAGCACAGCCTCGTAGGCGGCGTCCGTCTCCCCGTTGTCGCCCATGAAGAGCATCTGGTACGGAGTCCATGCGCCGACGCCCTTGGTGTTGAGGCGGTATGACGAGGTCATCACTTTCTTCGCATATTCGGCGGCTTTCTCCCACTGCGGCGTCCCGGTGTATACCTCTGCGTTGAGGTACAGGCGCATCAGCAGGAACCATGCGGCAGCCTTGTCGGCGCGGCCATAGCCTGCGTCGGTTGATTTCTTTGCCTTCGCGTCAGACATCTGCGGCTCAATCTCGAGCAGTTCCTTCTCGATCCACTCGTATGCCGCTTTCCTGTCAATCTGCACTGGCTTCTCGATGTTCTCGGAGAACGGGATGTTTCCCCACCCGTCCATCAGCAGGTAATACTGCAGCGCGCGCACGAAGCGTATCTCGGCGGTCATCGTCTGGTCGTGGCCCGAAGCCACCTTGATGTACTGGTTGCAGTAGCTGATGCCCAGTGAGAGACGCTGGTAGTACATGGCGAGCATCGGGTGCGAAGCGTCATACACGTTGTCTGTGAACGTTGCTATGCCATCGTCGCCCCAGCCGCAGATTGCCTCGTCGGTGGTTAGTTCGTTGGAGTTCCACATCTGGCGCACAAGGCCGGTGAAACCTGCGTCGGGATAAATGATGTCCGTTGAGCCGCCGCCGGCGTTCCCCTCCATTGCGAGGTTGGCGTAGCACTTGTTGAACAGGCCCTCCACCTCGTAATTTGTACCCTTGTTAGGGTCTATCACGTTGTCTTCGACATCAAGGTCGCCCACACACGACGATAGGCCAAGGGTGACAGCCAATGCCGCTGCGGACAGAATATATTTGAATGTTCTTTTCATGGCTTTTGTCTTATTTGTTGTTTGTTAGAAATTTATGCTCAGACCAAGTATGAACGAGCGCGGACGCGGATAGACCTTGTCGTCGATGCCGGACCCAATCTCCGGGTCGAGCCCGTCATAGCTTGTCACGGTGAACACGTTAGCGGCTGTGGCATAGACGCGTCCGCTGAGGCCGTTCCATCCTGCCGCCTTGAAAACATTTGTGAAGCTGTAGCCCAGCGTTATGTTGTCGCACTTGAGGAACGAGGCGTTCTTGACGTGCATGTCAGACAGGCGGCTCTGCATCTCGTCGTGCTGCCACTTGTAGTCGAGCACTGCCGTCGGCCTGTTTGCTATGTAAGAGCTCTGCGCCCATACTGCCGACGGGCTGATGTTCATTGCCCCTGCCATAACGTCATCATACACATAGTTGCCTATGCTTGCGCGGAGAGCGAGGCCGAAGTCCCAGTTCCTGTACTCGAGGCGTGAGGCCAGTCCCATCGTTACGGGTGCCGCCGGGCTCTTGTAGAGATACTTGTCCTTCTCGTTTATCTCGCCGTCGCCGTTGCGGTCAACGACTGCGCCCTCGATGGGCTTGCCGTCATTGTCATACACCTGCTGATACACATAGAACGAGTTGGCGGCATAGCCAGTCTGGTTTGCCTGTACAGTGATGCCCTGTCCCACTTTGCGGTCGGTGACAGCGACGGGATCGCCGGTCGCCGAGACGCCGCTCAGGTCGGTTATCTTGTTCTTGTTGTATGTGAAGTTGTAGCCTATTGTCCAGAACCAGTCCTTTGTCTGCAGCGCCTTCCAGTCCAGTGACACCTCGACGCCCGTGTTGCGCAGCGAGCCGATGTTCTGCACTCCCTCGTTGGTGAAGCCGAACAGTGCGGCGAGCGGGGCGCGGTTGAGCAGGTCGGTGGTTTTGCGCAGATACCAGTCAATGCTACCCGTGAGCCTCTGGTCGAGGATACCCCAGTCGAGCCCGATGTTGTATGTCGTGGTGGTCTCCCACTTCAGCTTGTCGTTGTAGTTGTCCGGGCGGTACAGCGTGCCGTCGCCCAGCAGCGGGTAGAAGCCGTTGGTGCCGGTGTTGCGCGAGTATGTCGGGACCCATCCGTAGTCGTCGATGATGTCGCCGTCCTGCTGTCCCGTCATTCCCCAGCCGAGGCGGAGCTTCAGGTCGGAGAGCCATCCCATCTCGCGGAACTTGTTCTCGTCCTTGATTTTCCACGCGAAGGCGAAAGACGGGAACCATGCCCAGTGTTCCTTGAACTTCGACGAGCCGTCGTCGCGCACCGTCGCCGTGAACATGTAGCGGTTCATCAGTGTGTAGTTGGCACGCCCGAAGAACGACACAAGGTAGTGCTCCGTCTTGAAATTGTACGGAGTGTGCGGACGCGCCGTGCCTGCCAGCGTCGCGTCGTTGTTGGTCATGGGATAATATGATATGTAGTCGTTGTTCTTCTTGCGCCAGTATCTCTGGTACTCATAGCCTGCCATGATGTCGAAGTGCTGCTTTTCGTTGAAGTCCTTGAAATACTGTGCGTATGCGCTCAGCTGGTAGTTGCGTAGCAGTTCGAAGTCGGTCCCGTGGTTGCCGAAATAAATGTTGTCTGCGTATGCCGGCGAGGCGTTCTTGTTCTCGCGCGACCGCAATATGTCAATTCCGAGCGTCAGGTGCAGGCGCAGGTCCTCGAAGCCGTGCACCTTGTAGTCAACGTCTGCGCTGCCTATGAACTGGCGGTTGTATGCCTTGTCGTCCCAGATGTTGCTGTCGAGCAGTGAAAGCGGGTTTCTTGTCGCGACAAATATTACGGTGTTTGGCCAGCTGGCGTCGTTGAGCGCCGAGCCGCCCTGCACCCACTGGTAGTAGCCGCCGAGGTTGCTTAGCGTCTGGCTGCTCACCCCACTGTGGAATGGCGACGTGAACGAGTACGGGTCCTGTGTCGGGTCGAACTTCACGGCAGCCCTCACTGCCTCTGTGTTGGCATAGACCGACTTTGCGAACATGCCCTTTGCGTTGAGGTTGAGCTGCAGGTGGTCGTCGAGCAGCGACGGGTTGAGGTTGACCGATGCGGTGACGCGCTTGTAGTCAGATGTCTTGAGGATGCCCTGCTGGTCGGTGAAGCCTGCCGAGATGCGGTACGGCAGATTGTCTCCCACCGAGCCGGACAGCGTCACGTTGTGGTCGTGGCTCACCGCAGTGCGGTAGATGAGGTCCTGCCAGTCGGTGTCCGCCGTGCCGAGATAGCTGTACGGCTCGCTGTCAGTGCCGAAGATGCCGGCTATGAACTCGCGGTACTGTGCCGCGTTCATCACATCGACGGTCTTCTGCTTCATGCTCACCGTTGCGCTTCCCGAGTAAGACACAGACAACTTCTGCCCGCGCCGCCCCTTCTTGGTGGTGATGATGATTACGCCGTTCGAGCCCCGGCTGCCATAGATTGCCGTTGCCGAAGCGTCCTTGAGAATGTTGAACGACTCGATGTCCTGCGGGTTTATCGATGCCAGGAGATTGCTAACGCCGCCCACGCCCTGGTTGTTCATGGCAATCCCGTCGATGACCACGAGGGGGTCGTTGCTCGCGGTGAGCGAAGAGCCTCCACGCACGCGTATCTGCGCCCCGCCGCCAGGCGTACCGTCGCTGACGGTGACGTTCACTCCGGCAACCTTGCCGGAGAGCATGTCCTGCGCCGTGACAACCACGCCCTTGTTCTTTCCGTCCGGCCTCAGTGCCGTCACGCTACCCGTGAGGTCGCTTTTCTTCACTGCGCCGTAACCGATCACAACGACCTCGTTGAGCGCCTGTGCGGCATCCTCCTGCATCGTGACGACCATGTCGGGCGCCGCAGTGACCCTCACGTCCTGGTATCCTATGTAGGAAATCACCAGAGTTGCGCCGGCGGGCGCCTCGATCGAGAAGTTACCGTCGAAGTCGGTAATCGTGCCGCCCGACTGGCCGTCTATGCGGACTGTCGCGCCGATGACCGGTTCGCCGGCAGCATCCTTCACCTGCCCTGACACGGCGTTGCCCTGCGCAAATGCCGCGACAGACAGGAACATCCCTAACAATAGGGAAAGAACCCTCAGTTGGATTCTGAATTTCACCTGCTTCATCATTTACATTGTTTTTTAAAGTTTGTGATTTAAAATAAATTATTTTTATGATTCTTTTGTCTTGTTTTCATCAGGCCGGCAGCGCGTGGGATGCCGATAGTTTGACTTGAGCCCCATGGCGGGGGAAACTTTCTGTTTGCAAATTTAACTTTAAAAGTGTTACGCAGCATACATTTTGACAATATATTTTGATATTTGCGTATGCAATCGTTTGCGCAAGGCGGTGTTTGCAAAGATATATATTAAAATGTATCGTATATCAAAAAAAATAGATAATTTTGTAGCCGACAAAGCAAGTTTGTGCAAAAGTTACACAAAAAAATGTCAATGAACACGATGGCGACGAACGGGAACACCACGATTACCATGAAGGACATCGCACGCGAGCTGGGCGTGTCGGTGGCAACGGTGTCGCGCGCGCTGAAAGACAGCCCGCGCATAAGCAGGGAGCAGAAAGAGCGCGTGAGGAAATTCGCGCGCGAGCACAACTTCTACCCCAACGTCATGGCAGAGCAGCTGCGCAACAACCGCGTGCGGCCATCGAACGTCATAGGCGTGATAATGCCGCAGATAGCCCACTACTACTTCTCCACGATACTATCGGGAATCGAGATGCAGGCAAGGATTCGCGGATACAACATACTCGTGGCGCAGAGCGAGGAACGCTGCGACCTCGAGAAAATAATCTGCGAGCATTTCATCGAGAACCGCGTCTGCGGGGTGATAGTGGCACAGGCGAAGGACACGGCAGAGTACTCCCACTTCGGGAAATTCATCGCAATGGGCATACCAATCGTGTTCTACGACCGCATCTGCACGGGCATCGATGCCAGCCGTGTGGTGGTTGACGACTACATGGGGGCGTTCACCGCCGTGACACACCTCATCGAGACGGGCTGCCGCAGGATAGCGTTCTACGGCGCGCCGATGAAATTGGAGATTTCCAAGAACCGCTACAACGGCTACCGCGACGCGCTGCTGCGCCACGGGCTGCGTCCCGACAACTCGCTGGAGTTCATCTGCGACAACCGCGAGGACGCCGAGGCACTGACACCGGGAGTGCTTGCCAGGCCCGACCGCCCCGACGCCTTCTTCGCAATCAACGACGACACCGCCATCGGCATACTATACACCGCGAAGCGCGCCGGACTACGCGTGCCGGACGACGTGAGCATCTGCGGATTCACAAACGGCGAGCGCGCCACGGCGTGCGACCCGATGCTGACAACCGTGGAGCAGCGTGGGCACATGGTGGGCGAGGAGGCGGTGGACATGCTTGTGGCACACGTCGAGGGACTTGTGCCAAAGGACAAGGTTGAGAAGAAAGTGGTGAGGACGAGGCTCGTGGTGAGGGGAACGACGAGATAGCAGGAAATTACAACAAAACAATAATCGAATGATGGAAAAACCAAATCTAAAATTCTGGCAGTTATGGAACCTCAGCTTCGGGTTCTTCGGTGTGCAGATAGCATACGCACTGCAAAGCGGAAACATATCGCGCATCTTCCGGACACTCGGGGCAGACCCTCACTCGCTAAGCTTCTTCTGGATACTGCCGCCGCTGATGGGCATTCTCGTGCAGCCCGTGGTCGGCACGCTGTCTGACAGGACATGGACGCGCTTCGGGCGCCGCATTCCCTACCTCTTCGTGGGCGCCGCATTGGCAGTGGCGGTGATGGCACTGCTGCCAAACGCCGGCTCGTTCGGTATGTCCGTCGGCACGGCGCTCATCTTCGGGCTGTTTGCACTGATGCTGCTCGACACAAGCATCAACATGGCCATGCAGCCGTTCAAGATGCTCGTGGGCGACATGGTGAACGAGAGGCAGAAGGCAAAGGCATATTCCATACAGTCTTTCCTGTGCAACGCAGGCTCGGTGGTGGGCTTCGTGTTCCCATACCTGTTCACATGGATCGGCCTGAAGAACGTCGCGCCGGAGGGCGTGGTGCCAGACTCGGTGATATGGTCGTTCTACATAGGCGCGGCGATACTCATACTGTGCGTGATATACACGGTGGTGAAGGTGCGCGAGTGGAACCCGCAGGAATATGCGCAATACAACCCCGCAAGCGGGAAGAGGGAGAGCAGCGCCAACTGGATAACCCTGCTGAAGAATGCCCCCGCCACCTTCTGGCGCGTGGGGCTGGTACAGTTCTTCTGCTGGGCGGCGTTCCTGTATATGTGGACATACGTCGTTGATGCCGTGTCAGAGACGGTGTGGTACACCACCGACCCGAAGTCCGAGGCTTACCAGACGGCAGGCAACTGGACCGGAATACTCTACGCCATACAGGCGATGGGGTCGGTCGTATGGGCTGCCGTGCTGCCGCGCTTCAGGAACATGAAGGTGGCATACGCCGCAAGCCTCGTGCTGGGCGGCATAGGCTTCGCGCTCATACCGTTCGTCCACGACCAGTACATGCAGATAGGGCCGTTCCTGCTCATAGGCTGCGCGTGGGCCGCCATGCTCGCCATGCCGTTCACGTTCGTCACCAACGCGCTGCAGGGCTATGGCCACATGGGGGCTTACCTCGGGCTGTTCAACGGCACGATATGCGTACCGCAGATCGTGGCGGCGCTCGCCGGAGGCACGATACTGAGACTCATCGGGTCGTCACTGAGCAGCATGATGATTGTGGCAGGAGTGCTCCTGATAATCGGCGCGCTGTGCGTGGCCACGATAAAGGATAGGAAATAGAAAGTAAATACGGCGGATTTGCCGGGTAAACACGGCGTATTTGCCGATCAAACACGGCGAATTTGCCAGCCAAAACCGCCGTGTTTGTCTTACAGGATACTACGAGATGAAAGAAAATGGAGCCCAAACCACAGACTATGTGATAATACTCGGCGGCGGAAGGGGGCTGCGGATGGGCGGCGACGTGCCGAAACAGTTCCTGCCGGTGGGCGGCGTGCCGGTACTGATGCGCACCATACGCCGGTTCCGCGAGTACAGCGGCGGGCTGAGGATCATCCTCGTGCTGCCTGCCGGCCAGCAGGAATACTGGCGGCGGCTGTGCGCGGAATATGGCTTTGCCGAGAACTACAGGATTGCCGACGGCGGCGAGACGAGGTTTCATTCCGTAAGGAACGGGCTGGCGCTCGTGCCTGACGACGCCAGCGGGGTGGTGGCGGTGCACGACGGCGTGCGGCCGTTCCCGGCCATGGAGGTCATCGCGCGTTGCTTCGAGACGGCGCGGCGGCATGGCACGGCAGTGCCGGTGACAGAAGTGATAGAGACGCTGCGGCACGTCATGGGAGACAACTCGTCGGCAACGGTGCCGAGGGGGGAGTACCGGCTGGTGCAGACACCGCAGGCGTTCGACATACAACTGCACAAGCGTGCCTACCGGCAGCCATACAACGAGGGATTCACCGATGACGCCTCGGTCGTTGAGGCTCTCGGGCAAGGCATAACACTCGTGGACGGAAACCGCGAGAACATAAAGATAACTACACCTTTCGACCTGTGCATGGCAGAGGCAATGGCAGAGGCACAGCAGCGATAGAGAGCGGGGCACACGGCAGAACGCGCATCGCTCGTGAATACCATAAATCTTCAAACTTATCCGATGGCAGACATATTCGCACAAGACGTTATGTATGTTCCGGGCGTGGGACCGCACCGCAAGGAACTGCTGAAGAGGGAACTGGGCATAGAGACGTTCGGCGACTTGCTGGAGTATTACCCCTACAAGTATGTTGACCGCTCGAAGATATACCGCATCTGCGACATGAACGGCGAGATGCCGTTCGTGCAGGTTTGCGGGGAGTTCATCGACTTCGAGGAGTTCGCCATGGGGGCGCGCAGGAAACGCGTCGTGGCAAAATTCACCGACGGCACGGGATATGTTGACATCGTGTGGTTCGCACGCGCACAGCAGTTGACAAAGGGGCTGAAGGTGAACACAAAATACATCGTGTTCGGCAGACCGACTGTATATGGAGGGCACTATCAGTTCGCACACCCGGAGATCGACCTGGCAAAGGACGTGGAACTCTCGGCGATGGGGATGCAGCCATACTACGGCACGACGGATAAGATGAAGAAGGCCGGGCTGACATCGCACGCACTGGAGAAAATAACGAAGAACATGCTCGCGCGCATCACGAAGGAAATTCCCGAGACACTGCCGCCGTTCATCGTCAACAGGCTGCGCCTCGTGTCGCGCGACACGGCACTGCGCCACATACACTATCCGGGAAACGCCGGGGAGATGAGCCATGCGCGGCAGAGGCTGAAGTTCGAGGAACTTTTCTACGTCCAGCTGAACATACTGAGGTATGCCTCTGACCAGCGGCGGAAATACCGGGGATATGTCTTCGCGCAAGTCGGAGCGGCGTTCAACACGTTCTACCATCACCACCTGCCATTCACGCTGACGGGCGCGCAGAAAAGGGTGATACGCGAGATAAGGCAGGACACGCGTTCGGGACGGCAGATGAACCGGCTGCTGCAGGGGGATGTCGGCTCGGGGAAGACACTCGTGGCCCTGATGTCGATGCTCATCGCGATAGACAACGGCTTCCAGGCGTGCATCATGGCACCAACCGAGATACTCGCCGAGCAGCACCTCGCCACCATCAGGGAGTTCCTCGGCGACATGCCGGTGCGCGTGGAACTGCTCACGGGAGTCGTGAAGGGAAAGCGGCGCATGGAGGTCCTCGGCGGGCTGGCGACTGGAGAGGTGCAAATCCTCGTGGGAACACATGCCGTGATAGAGGATGCGGTGCAGTTCTCAAACCTCGGTTTCGTGGTGGTCGACGAGCAACACCGCTTCGGAGTGGAGCAGAGGGCGAAACTGTGGGGGAAGAGCAGCAATCCGCCGCACGTACTGGTGATGACCGCAACGCCGATACCGCGCACGCTGGCAATGACGCTTTACGGCGACCTCGACGTGAGCGTAATCGACGAACTGCCGCCGGGACGAAAGCCGGTGCAGACGGTTCACATGTTTGAGAACCAGACGGCAAGCATTTACAACGGCATACGCATGCAGGTGGCGCGTGGCAGGCAGGTTTATGTCGTGTTCCCGCTGATTAAGGAGAGCGAGAAGATGGACTTGCAGAACCTCGAGGAGGGCTATGCACGACTGTGCGAGGTGTTCGATGACATGAGACTGAGCAAGGTGCACGGAAAGATGAGGCCGGCGGAGAAGGAGGCGGAGATGCAGCGTTTCGTGAACGGGGAAACGCAGGTACTGGTGTCGACGACGGTGATAGAGGTGGGCGTGAACGTGCCTAACGCCTCGGTGATGGTAATTCTCAATGCCGAGCGGTTCGGGCTGTCCCAGCTGCACCAGTTGCGGGGGCGTGTGGGCAGGGGGGCTGACCAGTCGTTCTGCATTCTCGTGACAAAGCGGAATTTGTCCGCCGAGACGAAGAAACGCATCGACATAATGTGTGACACCAACGACGGCTTCCGCATAGCGGAGGCTGACCTGAAACTGCGCGGCCCGGGCGACCTGGAGGGTACGCAGCAGAGCGGAATGGCGTTCGACCTGAAGATTGCAGACATCGCACGCGACGGACAGCTCGTGCAACTCGCACGAGACGAGGCGCAGAAGATAATCGGAGGCGACCCGGAATGCGACAAACCGGAGAACCGTATGCTGTGGGAAAGGCTCGACGCTATAAGGAAGACCAACATCAACTGGGGCGCGATAAGTTGAAAATCACACCACATGATGAAAATAATATTTTATTTTTGCACCAAAATCTTATCTTTTATGTTTTTGTTGGCATATATATATAATAATGTGTTTTTGGGTGGTTTTCCGTGCTTACTTTAACCTTTGAAAAAAATATTGCTTTTTTTTGAAATTTCCCCCTCAAAAGTTTTGCGGTTCCGCACGAAAGTATTACCTTTGCACTCGCTTTCGGAAAAAAACGGGCTTGCCCGTTGTCCGCAGGCATATTGGAAGGAGTTCTTTGGCAGGTTTCAATGAGACAGAGAAGCAGTACAGTGTAAGGCGGGGCGCCGCCGTCCCTAGCGGGCGGCCTTGGTGTCCCGGTTGAGAAATACGAGAACATAGAACATGCCGTAAGGGTTTCGGGCGCGCGCTATCCGCGCGTCCCGCATCCCGCACGGGTCCCAGGACTGTACCGGATGAGAGTGCGTTCTTTTGGCAGGAAAACCGTGGCGCGGCATGCCTTCTGGCGTGTCCGCGCGCACATTATATTTTACAATGGAGAGTTTGATCCTGGCTCAGGATGAACGCTAGCTACAGGCTTAACACATGCAAGTCGAGGGGCAGCATGGGGGTTGCTCGCAACCCCTGATGGCGACCGGCGCACGGGTGAGTAACGCGTATCCGACCTTCCCGCGGCAGGGGCATAACCCGGTGAAAGCCGGACTAATTCCCCGTGGTCCCCACACAGGGCATCCTTCGTGGGGTATAGGACTCGTCCGGCCGCGGACGGGGATGCGTCCGATTAGCTAGTTGGCGGGGTAACGGCCCACCAAGGCACCGATCGGTAGGGGTTCTGAGAGGAAGGCCCCCCACATTGGGACTGAGACACGGCCCAAACTCCTACGGGAGGCAGCAGTGAGGAATATTGGTCAATGGGCGCGAGCCTGAACCAGCCAAGTAGCGTGGAGGACGACGGCCCTACGGGTTGTAAACTCCTTTTGCGCGGGGATAAAGTGCGCGACGTGCTCGCGCATTGCAGGTACCGCGCGAACAAGGACCGGCCAATTCCGTGCCAGCAGCCGCGGTAATACGGAAGGTCCGGGTGTTATCCGGATTTATTGGGTTTAAAGGGAGCGCAGACTGCCTGTCAAGCGTGCAGTGAAACGCCGCGGCCCAACCGCGGCCCTGCTGCGCGAACTGGCGGGCTTGAGTGGGCTGGAGGCACGCGGAATTCGTGGTGTAGCGGTGAAATGCTCAGATATCACGAGGAACCCCGATTGCGAAGGCAGCGTGCCGCGTCCCTACTGACGTTGAGGCTCGAAGGTGCGGGTATCGAACAGGATTAGATACCCTGGTAGTCCGCACGGTAAACGATGGATGCCCGCTCCCGGCGACACACTGCCGGGGGCCAAGCGAAAGCGTTAAGCATCCCACCTGGGGAGTACGCCGGCAACGGTGAAACTCAAAGGAATTGACGGGGGCCCGCACAAGCGGAGGAACATGTGGTTTAATTCGATGATACGCGAGGAACCTTACC
>URLI01000022.1 GCA_900548585.1 uncultured Prevotella sp.
CCACACGAGCGAAAATAATTCAGTTACCGAACATTGCTCCATCGTTACCTATGACAAAATCGGGTAATGGTTTGGTAACTGAACTTCTGCCTAAATCTGCATATTCCTGCCCTTTTTGAAAAGAGCACTTCTATGCAAATTATTCCGTTTCCTGCTCATTATCAGTCTGTTTACACCAACTTCGATATTTCTTCATTTTCGTTGATCAGTTGCTCGCCAAACACGGCGAATTTGTATTTTCGCCCGTATCAAAGCGCAGTCCGGTATTTCGTCAGTCAGGTTGATAAGGCATGTAAAATGACAAGCCTTTCCATTCCGGCAAGCGGCTGCAAGCAGCCAGGGGACGGGTTGCCAAGTCGAAATGGAAAAAATCAGTGTAGCAATGACAGATTTGGGTTAAATTGAATTAATCTGACAACAAAATATTGAAAAGCGTGTCGCGTTTGGAAAAAAATGCGTATTTTTGCACGCAATAATTTTATATATACATCATTATATGTCATCATTTGTTGCAGATAAAATAGTTATGGACGGACTGACGTTCGACGACGTCCTGCTAATTCCGGCTTATTCAGAAGTGCTGCCGAAGACGGTGGAGTTGAAAACCATGTTCTCGAGGAACATCCCCCTGAACATACCGTTCGTGACGGCTGCGATGGACACCGTCACCGAGAGCGCGATGGCAATCGCCATAGCACGCGAGGGAGGCATCGGCGTGATACACAAGAACATGCCCATCGAGGCGCAGGCGCGCGAGGTGGCCATCGTGAAGCGCGCCGAGAACGGAATGATTTACGACCCGGTGACGATAAAGAAAGGCAGTTGCGTGCGTGACGCACTCGGCATGATGGCGGAGTATCATATCGGCGGAATACCGGTTGTCGACGACGACAACCATCTCGTGGGCATCGTTACGAACCGCGACCTGCGCTTCGAGAAGCATCTCGACAAGTCGATAGACGACGTTATGACCAAGGACAACCTCGTGACGACGCACCAGCAGACCGACCTCGAGGCTGCGGCTGAAATACTGCAGGCCAACAAGATAGAGAAACTGCCGGTGGTTGACAAGGACAACCACCTGGTGGGGCTGATAACATACAAGGACATCACGAAGGCCAAGGATAAGCCGATGGCGTGCAAGGACGACAAGGGGCGGCTCAGGGTGGCTGCCGGGGTGGGGGTCACTGCGGACACCATCGACCGTATGCAGGCCCTTGTTGACGCCGGCGCGGACGCCATCGTGATCGACACCGCGCACGGGCACTCGAAATATGTGATAGAGAAGCTCGTGGAGGCGAAGGCCTCTTTCCCCGGTGTCGACATCGTGGTGGGGAACGTTGCCACCGGCAGCGCGGCGCGGATGCTCGTAGACAATGGCGCCGACTGCGTGAAGGTGGGCATCGGCCCGGGCTCGATCTGCACCACGCGCGTGGTGGCAGGCGTGGGCGTACCGCAGCTGAGTGCCGTCTATGACGTGTTCAGCGCGCTGAGGGGGACTGGCGTTCCGCTCATAGCCGACGGCGGGCTGCGCTATTCGGGCGACGTGGTGAAGGCGCTCGCCGCAGGAGGCAGCTCGGTGATGATAGGCTCGCTCGTGGCGGGAACGGAGGAAAGTCCGGGCGACACCATAATATTCAACGGCAGGAAGTTCAAGAGCTACCGTGGCATGGGCTCCCTCGAGGCGATGGAGAACGGATCGAAGGACCGCTATTTCCAGGCCGGGACCAAGGACGTGAAGAAACTCGTGCCGGAAGGCATAGCGGGGCGCGTGCCATACAAGGGGACACTGCAGGAGGTGGTTTACCAGCTGACGGGCGGACTGCGCTCTGGGATGGGCTACTGCGGCGCCGCCTCTATCGACGCCCTGCACAACGCAAAGTTCACCCGCATAACCAACGCCGGGGTTATGGAGAGCCACCCGCACGACATAACGATAACCAGCGAGGCACCCAACTACTCGCGCCCGGAATGAAACATATTTTAATCCGAAATAAAAAATACAAGGATATTATAATAATGAAAAAGACTTTTCTCGCCGCATTGATGCTCCTCGCTGGGGCAACGGCATTCGCACAGAGCGAAGACCCTGTGATAATGACAGTGGCAGGGCAACCAGTGACACGCTCGGAGTTTGAGTATTCTTACAACAAGAACAACGCAGACGGCGTGATTGACAAGAAGTCTGTAAGGGATTATGTCGAGCTCTTCGTGAACTACAAACTCAAGGTGCAGGCTGCTCTCGACGAGCGTCTCGACACGCTCGAGTCGTTCAAGGAAGAATTTCTCGGCTACCGCGACCAGCAGATCCGCCCGACGTTCGCCACTGACGAGATGATGGAGAAGGAGGCGCGCAACATTTACAACGCCACGCAGGAACAGATAGGCCCCGACGGGCAGGCGATGGCTTCGTACATACTCGTTGCCCTAAGCCCTGACGCTCCGGAGGCAGAACAGAAGAAGCAGAAGACACGCGCAGACTCGATATACAACGCGTTGGTCGCCGGCGCCGACTTTGCCGAGATGGCGCGCGCGCATTCCGATGACAAAGGCACGGCACTGCGAGGAGGCATGCTGCCGCCGATGACGAGAAACAGGCTGCCGGAGGATTTCGCAAACCAGCTGTTCGCACTCAAGGACGGGGAGATGAGCCGCCCGTTCGAGCAGCCGATGGGCTACATAATCCTTAAAATGAACAGCCGCAAGTTCCTCAAACCGTTCGAGCAGGAACGCACTGACATAATGAAATGGATGGAGAGCCGAAACGTGCGCGACGCCGTGGCGAAGAGAAGACTCGATGAGATGGCTGCGGAGAAATTCGGGCTGAGGGACAGCATTGGTCATCTCTCGGGCGACCAGAAGAGGATGGTGAGGACGGAGGTGGAGAACATCCTGGACCAGCGCGCTGCGGAACTGTCGGCAAAGGACTCCGACATGAAGAACCTCATACGCGAATACCACGACGGACTGCTGCTTTATGAGATAAGCAACCGCACCGTTTGGGAGAAGGCGGCAAAGGACGAGAAAGGCCTCGGGAAGTTCTTCAAGAAGAACAAGAAACGCTACGCGTGGGACAAGCCGCGCTTCAAGGGCATCGCCTACCATGTGAAGGACGAGGCTGACAAAGAGGCTGTGGCAAAGTGTGTCAAGGGGGTGCCGTTCGACAAGTGGGCGGAGAAGCTGCGCACCACGTTCAACGCTGACTCGGTGATACGCATACGCGTGGAGAAAGGAGTGTTCAAGGAGGGCGAGAACGCCGTGATAGACAAGATGGTTTTCGGAAAAGACACCATCGTGAAGCCGGTGAAGGACTACCCGATAGACGCCACGTTCGGGAAAATACTGAAGAAAGGCCCCGAGTGCTATGAGGATGTGCGAGGGCTCGTCACTGCCGATTATCAGGAGGAGATGGAGAAAGCGTGGGTCAAGGAACTGCGCAGGAGATACACCGTGGTGGTAAACGACGATGTGCTGAACACCGTAAACAAACATAACTGATGAGAATTTCGAGAAAAGCGGCTCTTTCCGCGACGGCTATCATCGCAGCCGCCGCAAGTCTGACGGCACACCCCGGAATGCCTGCGGCTGGCGGGCACTGCGGCACGGCGGCGACTGCCTCCGCGCTTGCAGACACGACGGCGGAGGCAGACGGCGGACAGGCTATCTGCGAACAGTCTGTAGTTGACGGGGTGGTGTGGGTCGTCGGCGACGAACCAATATTGAAGTCAGAGGTCGAGGTGATGAGGCTGCAGGCCGCGATGGAGGGAATAAAACTGAAAGGAGACCCAGACTGCGCCATACCGGAGATGCTTGCCGTGCAGAAACTGTACCTGCACCAGGCGGCGATAGACAGCCTCGAGGTGAGCGAGGGTGACATCACGCAGGGCGTGGAGCAGCAGATAAACTACATGATAAACGCCGCCGGGGGCCGTGAGAAACTGGAGGAATACCGCAACCAGTCGCTGACGCAGATGAGGGCGCAGATGCGCGACGAGTACCGCGACAGGCAACTGGCGGAGAGGATGAAGGAGAAGATAGTGAGCAACGTGAGCGTCACACCGGCCGACGTGCGCGAGTATTTCAAGCACATGCCGGCCGACAGCGTGCCGCTCGTGCCGACAGAGGTGGAGGTGCAGATAATAACGCAGCAGCCGAAGGTGGAGCCGGAGGAACTGAACCGCGTGAAGGACAGGCTGCGCTCGTTCACCGAGCGCGTGGCAAGCGGCGAGACCACGTTCGCGACGCTGGCGCGGCTGTACTCCGAGGACCCGGGGTCGGCACGTCAGGGAGGCGAACTCGATTATGCCGGGCGCGGGACGCTTGACCCGGCGTTCGCCTCCGTGGCGTTCAACCTCACCGACCCGAACAAGATTTCCAAGATTGTCGAGACGGAGTTCGGCTTCCACATCATACAGCTTATTGACAAGCGGGGCGACAAGGTGAAGTGCCGGCACATATTGCTGAAGCCGCAGGTGAGCCGCGCCTCCATCAACGAGGCCATCGCAAGGCTCGACTCCGTCGGAACGGACATACGCGGAGGCAAGTTCACTTTCGACAAGGCTGCCCTGTACATCTCTGATGACAAGGACACGAAGAACAACCACGGGCTGATGGCCAACTACTCCGAGAATGGGCGCACGTCGCATTTCCGTATGCAGGACTTGCCGAGGGAAGTGGCAAGAACGGTGGAAGGCATGTCGCCGGGAGAGGTGTCGAAGGCCTTTGAGATGGTCAACGGAAAGGGAAAGACTGTGTGCGCGATAATAAAGCTGAAATCGAGAACCGAGGGACACCGCGCCACGATAACGGAGGATTTCCAGGTGATGAAGGACGTGGTGATGGCCAAACGGCGCGACGAATGCCTCAAGGCGTGGGTGAAGGAGAAACTGAAGACGACATACGTATGGATGAACGACCGCTACCGCAACTGTGATTTCGAATACGAAGGCTGGGTGAAATGACGGCTTTGCATGAGATACGACGATTTTCCGCAGGGCATAGAACCATAATAGTATTGGTTCTATGCCTGTTCGGTCTTTGCGCAATGAGCCGTGGCCCGCGCAAGCACAAGAGACGCAAGACCACCGACGAGAGGATATATCTCGTGCATGCCGACGTGCTGACCTACGACCAGTTCGGCTCGGAAACGCCGGGAGCGCAGGTCCTGAAGGGCAACGTGCAGTTCCGCCACAAGGGTGCGACGCTGTGGTGCGACAGCGCTTTCTTCTATGAAAGGGAGAACTCTTTCGAGGCTTGCGGGCATGTCAGGATGGTGCAGGGCGACACTCTGTCGCTGACAAGCGAGAGAGCCTATTACGACGGCAACGACCAGATGGCGGAGGCGCGGCAGAACGTTGTGCTGAGGCATCGCGGCACAGTGCTCTATACAGACAGCCTGAACTATGACCGCCTCTACAACTTGGGCTATTTCTTCGACGGCGGAAGGATGGTTGACCGGAAAAACGTGCTTGTCGCAGACTGGGGCGAGTATGACACGAAGACGCGCAAGGCGGTGTTCAACTACAACGTGGTTTTGCGGAACGATGACTACACGATAAACACCGACACGCTGCACTACGACACACGCTCTTCGCTGGCAAGCGTTGCGGGGCCGTCGCGCATCGTCTCTGGCGACGACATAATCGACACCAAGTCTGGCTTCTATAACAGCAGGACGGGGGAGACGCGGCTGTTCGGGCGCAGCAAGGTGATGAACGGGGACAGGGAGATTACCGCCGACAGCCTTTTCTACAACGAGAAGACGGCGGTGAGCCGGGGCTTCAACAACGCGGTGTATGTTGACAGGGAGAACAACAACTCGCTGTCTTGCGACTATTTCCGGTACAACAGCGACACGGGGGAGGGCATGGCGACGCGGAAGGCACTGATGATGGACTTCTCGCAGAAGGACACTCTGTATGTACACGCCGACACGATACGCCTTTTCACATACAACATCAAGACCGACAGCGTGTACCGCACGACCCACTGCTACAACGGGGTGCGCGCATTCCGGCAGGACGTGCAGGCCGTGTGCGACTCGCTTGTGTACAACACCAAGGACTCTTGCATGACAATGTACCGCGACCCTATAGTGTGGAACGGCGACAGGCAGGTCCTCGGGGAGAAGATTGAGGTGTTTATGAGGGACTCAACGGTGGAGCGCGCGCATGTCACCGGACAGGCATTATCAATAGAGATGCTGAATGACAGCATACACTACAACCAGGTGTCGTCAAGCGAGATGTTCGCTTTCTTCGACAACGGTAAACTCGCCAGGACAGAGGCTGTCGGCAACGTGCGAACGGTGTTCTACCCCGTTGAGGAGAAGGACGGCTCGCTGATGTTGCTCAACTGTCTCGAGACGGACACCCTGAGAATGTTTATGAATGAAGGGAAATTGAGCAAGATATGGACTGCGCGCGCCGAAGGGACGGCTTACCCCATGACGCAGATACCGCCGGGAAAGGAGAAACTGGACGGCTTCGCGGTGTTCTATGCCATACGCCCCAAAGACAAGGATGACATTTTCGACCGCAGGGGGAAGAACGATGACGAAAGGCTGAAACCACAGATACGGCACGCCGCGCCGCTGCAACATATAAGGGACGGAAAGATGGAGACCGTGAAAGGTGAGGAGGTGACGCCGTGATGTGGCTGGGACAGAGCAAGCCGAGACGTTTCGAACACCGCATGATCTACGCGGACGACAGGAAACGGCTGGCCGGAGAGCTGAAGAAACGTGCCGGAGAGGAATGCAGCAGGGAGGAGGCCGCACGCGATTTCCACTTCTCTTTCGCAGACGGGAGGCACCGCAATGGCAGTAGTAGAGCCGGGAATGGCACAAACTTGCTGTTCTTTGTGGTTGTGCTGGCTGCAATGTTTATTGCAGTATTATACGCCCTTTCTTGAAAACGGAATAAGACAATGAGTGATGTAATACAACTTCTGCCGGACAGCGTGGCAAACCAGATTGCCGCTGGAGAGGTGATACAGCGTCCTGCATCAGTGATAAAGGAACTGGTGGAGAACGCGATAGACGCCGGCGCGACGGCCGTGGACGTAGTAATCGTTGATGCCGGGCGCACATTGATACAGGTGATTGACAACGGACGGGGCATGAGCGCCACTGACGCCCGCCTCGCCTTCGAGCGTCACGCCACGTCGAAGATACGCAAGGCAGACGACTTGTACGCGCTGCACACCATGGGATTCCGTGGCGAGGCACTTGCCTCGATTGCGGCGGTGGCGCAGGTTGAGCTGAAGACGAGGGCCGCCGGCGACGAGATTGGCACGCGGCTGACAATCAGCGGGTCGAGGGTGACGGGGCAGGAGCCGGTGTCATGCGCCGCAGGAAGCAACTTCTCGGTGCAGAACCTGTTCTTCAACGTGCCGGTGAGAAGGAAATTCCTCAAGTCGAACACCACCGAACTCAACAATATACTCGCCGCATTCGAGCGCATCGCGCTCGTTTACCCGCAGGTGGAGTTCACGCTGCACAACAACGGCGTCGAGGTGTTCAACCTCAGGGCGGGCAACACACACAGACGCATAGTGGATGTGTTCGGGAAGAAAATAGACCACGAACTGCTTCCCCTGAGCGTCGACACCGCAGTGTGCCGCATATCGGGCTTCGTCGGGAAGCCAGAGGCGGCACGCAGGAAGGGGGCGCACCAGTATTTCTTCGCCAACGGACGATACATGAGGCATGGCTTCTTCCACAAAGGAGTGATGCAGGCATACGAGCGTCTGATTGCCGCCGGCGACCAGATACCTTATTTTATATATTTCGAAATGCCCCCGGAGAACATAGACGTTAACATTCATCCCACCAAGACCGAGATAAAATTCGAGAACGAAGTGGCGATATGGCAGATACTGGCGGCTGCCGTGAAAGACGCGCTGGGACGCTTCAATGACGTGCCGGCAATAGATTTCGATGTGGAGGGGAAGCCCGGCATACCGGTGTTCACGTCCTCAGCCGACGGCTTGTCAGTGCCGAAGGTGGAATACAACCCGCACTACAACCCCTTCAAGGACACGCCCGGGGCTGCTACCCGTGACACCGGGGCAGACCGCAACTGGGAAAAACTTTACGAGGGACTTGCCCCGGACACAACAGTGGAAAGAAATATGTTCGGCGGTGAACAGCCGCAAGGCAATGCAATAATAGATGAGAAAGCCCCCACACATTATCAATATAAGGGGAGCTACATAATGACTGCCGTGAAGTCGGGGCTGATGATTATCGACCAGCATCGCGCGCACATACGCATTCTGTATGACAGATACATGCAGCAGATGGCTGACAGCGGACGGCATTCGCACAAGGTGCTGTTCCCCGAGACGGTGCAGTTCCCGCCGTCGGACATCGTCGTGTTGCAGAAAGTAATGCCGGAGATGGAACACCTCGGCTTCGGGATAAGCGACCTCGGCGGCGGCACATACGCGGTGAACGCCGTTCCGGCCGGCATCGACGGGCTTGATGTGAGCGCACTGATAAGGGACATGGTCGGGTCTGCCGTCGAAAACGGTTGCGCCGACACCACAGCCATAAACCATTCACTCGCGCTTAGCCTCGCCCGCAGTGCGGCCCTGCCAAAGGGACAGGTGCTGACCAACGATGAGATGGAGACCATAGTCAACGAACTGTTTGTCACCTCAGACGTGAACCACACACCCGACGGGAAACAGATACTTTGCATACTGCAGCAGCGAGAAATCGAGCAAATGCTTGGTTTAAATTGATGTAAAACGTTGTAATATGTCGAAAAACATCAGTTTTTTGGGGCTGCAAGCGAAATTTCTGCAAAAAAAGTGTTGCGTTTAGAAAAATATTATTAACTTTGCCGTCGAAAATGGTGAATTTATTTCATCAAGGCGAAGACTTTATGTATTTATCAATAAATGTTTTTTAGTTATGAGAAAAATTTTAATCGCATTGGCATTTGCCACAGTCTCTGTTGCAGGTTATGCACAGGACACTGACGCTAACTCGAAGTACAGCGTTGCAACAAATTCATTCTGGAGCAACTGGTTCATCCAGCTCGGCGGACAGTATGACGTATTCTATTCCGGTCAGGAGCACGGTCTCAACATGGGACAGTCCCTCGCAAAGGGCTTCCGTGGAAACTTCGAGGCTTCTGCAGCAATAGGCAAGTGGTTCTCTCCGGGTCTCGGTCTGCGCATCAAGGCATCCGGCATCTGGGGACGCACGGTAGGTACTTTCGAGGAGAGGGGCATGTACATTCCTAACGGCAAGTTTACCACCTACGGGCAGAGGATGGTTTCTGCAAGCAAGGGATTCAAGTACTGGACTGGCCAGGGTCAGGTGCTGTTCAACCTGAGCAACATGTTCCTTGGCTACAATCCTGACCGTGTGTGGAATTTCATTCCGTTCGCAGGTGCTGGCATCGCACGCAACTGCACCACCAACCGCTATGCAATGGGTCTCGGCGTTGGTATCCTGAACGAGTTCAACCTCTCAAAGCGCGTCGCTCTCAATGTTGAGGCCGGCTGGAACCGCTGGGAGGCAGACTTTGACGGCGTGTACACCGATGTTGACGAAGGCACACGTGGCTGGGATTCTCACGACAACGTACTCTATGCAGAGGTTGGTCTTACATTCAACGTTGGCAAGGTAGGATGGGATGCAATACCCGATGTTGACGCTATCCGCGCAGGATACGAGAGCCGCATCAACGACCTCAACAACATCATCCGCGACCGCGACGCTGAAATCGAGAGGCTGAAGAACATCAAGCCGGAAACAATCCGCGTGGAGAACAAGGCTGCTTCCCGCTTCGTTGCTACTCCTATCTCAGTATTCTTCAACATCGACAGAACAGAGATTGCAGAGCTCAAGGACCTCGTGAACGTTCGCGCACTTGCTGAATATGCAAAGGACACCGACAGCAACCTCCTCGTTACTGGTTATGCCGACAGCGCAACTGGTTCTGTAAAGCGCAACCAGTGGCTCTCAGAGAAGCGTGCTGACCGCGTGGCAGGCGAGCTCGTCAAGATGGGCATCAAGGAAAGCAAGATCCGCAAGGAGGCCAAGGGTGGCGTGAAGATCCTGTCTCCGATCAGCTACGACCGTCGTGCTACTGTTCAGGTTGTTGAATAATCTGAACGCTATCCGACAGTGTTAGCATAAAGGATATTTATAAGACATGCCTCCCCCGTTTCGTGGGGAGGCATTTTTTTGTCATGCAGGCATGCCCTCGTCTGCCATGGTATGCCGCACGGCACATGTTCACGAATGTCATAGCGGAGGAATTCTTGTTAAGTCCAAATCCGTCATTGTAGCCCTGACTGATTGCAGCCGGGTCGGACTGTCAGTACGAAAAGGAAAATCAGTGATGAAATGACAGTTTGCGCTAAATTAATGCGCTTTGCACAAAAAAATGCCGAAAAGTTTTGCAGCATTAAAAAAAAGCACTACCTTTGCACCGCTCTTGAAGACAAGAGGGCGTTTAGCTCAGCTGGTTTAGAGCGTCTGCCTTACAAGCAGAGGGTCGGCGGTTCGAATCCGTCAACGCCCACAACGGAAAAGGGTTTCGCTTCGTCCATGTAGCGAAACCCTTGCTGTATTTATCCGCTCCGTTGTTTTTTGCCCATCGTATCGTCTGTGAGATTTCGCATTGTCTTCTCGCACATCATGCAAACATGCTTTCCTCCGTAACATTTTTAACAAACCCAAACCAGGCATTGGGACACGAACTGATTGCAGCCGATCATTTGCCAAGGGGCATTAAGGCACAAGCGGCGCGGCAAATACGGCGAATTTACCCAGCAATTACGCCGTGTTTGGTTTACAATTACGGCGTGTTTGGTTTACAATTACGCCGTATTTGGTTTCCGTTTTGTTGTTGACTGGAAAATGATTTGTGGCGGGTTGTGTTTTTATATTGTATTGTCTGGAATCGGAATGTGCGTCTCCCGCCCGCCCATCGTTTTTTTCTTGAAGTATCCTGCTGCGCCTGCAAAAAACAACAGCCAGCCTGCTTGTCAACCGGCAGCAACCATTCCGGGCGACAATGACCGGTTTGTTGTCAGGCTCACCGTCTGTTTGCAGTGCTTATAATACCGCATTTCAATGCCGCAATTGAACTTTTTTCGTTTCTGCGGATAAAAAAAGTCCCAAAAGTTTGGCGGTTTCATCGAAAGGTGTTACCTTTGCAACGCTTTACAGAAAGCACGGGCGTTTAGCTCAGCTGGTTTAGAGCGTCTGCCCTACAAGCAGAGGGTCGGCGGTTCGAATCCGTCAACGCCCACTTGGCAAAATCCCGTTTCTCGCAGGAGATGCGGGATTTTTTTCAAAGAGTACAATTCAACTATAATATAAAGGATACGTTAATATAATATTTTTAACAGACAGCAGGATACGGCTTACCTTTCACGCGACAGTTTACATAGATATAATTATATTTCATTTTTTACAGACAATTCGGGAGAATAAAGATTAACAAGGAAAGACATGGACCTTAGTTTATTGACAGCAATATCGCCCATAGACGGCAGATACAGGACAAAGACAGACCCTTTGGCAGACTATTTCTCAGAGTACGCGCTCATACGCTACCGCGTGAGGGTGGAAATAGAATATTTCATAGCACTTTGTGAGCTGCCGCTACCGCAGCTGAAGGATTTCAACCGTTCACTTTTCGAACCCTTGCGCGACCTGTACCGCAATTTCAGCGAGAGCGACGCTCAGCGCGTGAAGGACATAGAGAAGGTGACGAACCATGACGTCAAGGCGGTGGAGTACTTTATCAAGGAACGCCTCGACGACATGGGAGGCTTCGACAGGTACAAGGAGTTCATCCATTTTGGGCTCACCTCGCAGGACATCAACAACACCGCCGTGCCGCTTTCCATGAAGGAAGCGATCGGCGACGTGCTCCTGCCGCAGGTCGAGGAACTCACGGCATTGCTCAACGGGTATGCTGATGAGTGGGCGGAGGTGCCGATGCTGGCAAAGACACACGGCCAGCCAGCCAGCCCGACGCGCCTCGGCAAGGAGGTGAGGGTGTTCGCATACCGCCTTGGGAAACAAACAGAGGCATTGCGGAACACGGAGATAACGGCGAAGTTCGGCGGCGCCACGGGAAATTTCAACGCCCACCATGTGGCTTACCCGGAGTATGACTGGCGCGAGTTCGGCAACCGCTTCGTGAGCGGGAAACTCGGGCTCGTGCGCGAGCAGTACACCACGCAGATAAGCAATTACGACCAGATGGGAGCCGTGTTCGATGCGCTGCGCCGCATAAACACGGTTATAACCGACCTTGACCGCGATTTCTGGATGTATATCTCGATGGAATATTTCAAGCAGAAGATAAAGGCCGGCGAGGTTGGGTCGAGCGCCATGCCGCACAAGGTGAACCCCATAGACTTTGAGAACAGCGAGGGAAACCTCGGCGTCGCCAATGCAATACTGCAGTTCCTCGCGCAGAAACTGCCTGTCAGCAGGCTGCAGCGCGACCTCACCGACTCAACGGTGCTGCGCAACATCGGCGTGCCCGTGGGGCACAGCGTCATAGCAATACAAAGCACGATGAAGGGACTGCGCAAACTTATCCTCAACGAGGAGAAGATAAATGCCGACCTCGACAACAACTGGGCAGTCGTGGCAGAGGCCGTGCAGACAATCCTCCGCCGCGAGGCCTATCCCAATCCTTACGAGGCGTTGAAGGCACTCACGCGCACCAACAAGAAGGTGACCGAGGAAACCATGCACGCCTTCATAGAAAATCTCGACGTCAGCGAGGCCGTGAAGGCAGAGATGCGTGCCATCACCCCGCACAACTATACAGGAATTTGATATTTATTTTTAACATAGAAAAAAACGAACAAAACGCCGTGAGGCATTAAACAATCAAGATTATGGCAGAAGATTTGGAAAACAAGAATGATGGTTTGTCATCAGAGAAGGACGAAAGCCGCGAAGGCAACCGTCCCGAAGCAGGTTATCAGAGGGATTACCACAGTACCGGCCGCACGCCGAGGCCTCGCATACGCACGCCGCGCCCGGTGGAAGGTCGCGGCGAGAGCCAGGACGACGGAGGGTTCCGTCCCGACGGGTTCGGCTCGGGTCTGCAGGGCGATGACGGCCAGCGTGCATACCGTCCGCGCATACAGCAGGGCGGCTATCAGCCGCGCGGCGGCTACCAGCAACGCCAGCAGGGCGGCTACCAGCCTCGCGGCGGCTACCAGCAACGTCAGCAGGGCGGCTACCAGTCCCGTGGCTATCAGCCGCGTGAGCAGGGCGGCTACCAGTCCGGTGAGCATGGTGGCTACCAGCAACGTCAGCAGGGCGGTTACCAGCCGCGCGAGCATGGCGGTTACCAGTCCCGTCAGGAAGGTTACCAGCCACGCCAGCAGGGCGGCTACCAGCCGCGCGGTGGCTATCAGCAACGTCAGCAGGGCGGTTACCAGCCGCGCGAGCAAGGTGGCTACCAGCCCCGCCAGCAAGGTGGCTATCAGCCACGCGGCGGCTACCAGCAACGTGGTTACCAGCCCCGACAGCAGGGTGGCTATCAGCCTCGTGGCGGCTACCAGCAAGGCGGCTACCAGCCTCGCCGCCAGGGCGGCTACAATGCCGGTGGGTATGGCTACCGGCCGCGCCCGCAGGGATACGACCCTAACGCGAGTTTCGCCATGAAGAAACGCATAGAATACAAGGAGGAGCACATCGACCCTAACGAGCCGATACGCCTGAACAAGTTCATATCCAATGCCGGAGTGTGCAGCCGGCGCGAGGCCGACATCCACATCACTGCCGGAGAAGTCACCGTAAACGGCGAGGTGGTAACCGAACTGGGCACGAAGGTGCTGCGTTCTGACAAGGTGATGTTCAAGGGAGAGGACGTATCCCCGGAGAAGAAAGTGTATATCCTGCTCAACAAGCCGAAGGATTATGTCACCACTTCCGATGACCCGCAGCAGCGCAAGACCGTCATGGACCTTGTTGCCAACGCCTGCCCCGAGCGCATCTATCCCGTCGGCAGGCTCGACCGCAACACAACCGGCGTGCTGCTGCTCACCAACGACGGCGACATGGCCTCGAAGCTGACACACCCCAAGTTCCTAAAGAAGAAGGTGTACCATGTGTTCCTCGACCGTCCGGTGGCACAGGAAGACATCGACCAGATAAAGGAGGGTGTCGAGCTCGAGGACGGCGAGGTGCATGCCGATGCTATGGAGTATGCCAACGACGGCATGGACAAGAAGCAGGTGGGCATCGAGATACACAGCGGCAGGAACCGCGTCGTCCGGCGCATCTTCGAGAAATTCGGCTACCGTGTGCTAAGGCTCGACCGCGTTCTCTTCGCCGGTCTCACCAAGAAGAACCTGCGCCGTGGCGACTGGCGTTTCCTTACCGAGCAGGAAGTTGACATGCTCCGCATGGGGGCGTTCGAGTAATACGGCGGCATGATGTGTCACAAGTTACCCGCCGTGGCGGCTGTCGCGGCGGGACACCATATAAAAAGACTGAAATGAAAAGGACAAGAATAGTTGACGTCCTGAAAGATACCGGTTACGGTAAGGACGTGTGTGTGAAAGGATGGGTGCGCACCCACCGCTCGAGCAAGGCTGTCGATTTCATAGCGCTCAACGACGGCTCGACGATAAACAACGTGCAGGTGGTGGTTGACGCCGGTGTCGTTGACGACGACACGCTGAAGAAGATCACCACCGGGGCTTGCATCGGCGTTACGGGCAAACTCGTTGAGAGCCCGGCAAAGGGCCAGGCATCCGAGATCCACTGCAAGAGCATCGAGATTTACGGGCTGTGCGGCAGTGACTACCCGATGCAGAAGAAGGGACAGACGTTCGAGTACATGCGCCAGTATGCCCATCTGCGCCTGCGCACAAACACCTTCGGGGCTGTAATGCGCATACGTCACAACATGGCAATCGCCATACACCGCTATTTCCACGAGCATGGCTTCTTCTATTTCCACTCGCCGCTGATAACGGCAAGCGACTGCGAGGGAGCCGGACAGATGTTCCAGGTGACGACGAAGAACCTGTATGACCTGAAGAAGGACAAGGACGGGAAGATACTGTATGACGATGATTTCTTCGGCAAGCAGACATCGCTCACGGTGAGCGGACAGCTCGAGGGCGAACTTGGCGCGACGTCACTCGGCGCGATTTACACCTTCGGCCCCACCTTCCGTGCCGAGAACAGCAACACTCCGCGCCACCTGGCAGAGTTCTGGATGATAGAGCCGGAGGTCGCATTCATAGACCTCGACGAACTGATGGACCTTGAGGAGGACTTCATAAAATATTGCGTCAGGTGGGCTCTGGACAACTGCCGCGACGACCTCGAGTTCCTGAACAAGTTTGTTGACAAGTCACTGATACAGCGTCTTGAGGGCGTGCTGAAGGACAATTTCGTGCGGCTCACCTACACGGAGGGCGTCGGGATATTGCAGGAGGCCATCAGGAACGGCAGGAAGTTCGAGTTCCCATGCCAGTGGGGCGACGACCTTGCGAGCGAGCATGAGCGCTATCTCGTGGAGGAATACTTCAAGAAGCCAGTAATAATGACCGACTACCCGAGGGACATCAAGGCGTTCTACATGAAGATAAACGAAGACGGAAAGACCGTGCAGGGCACCGATGTGCTGTTCCCGCAGATCGGGGAAATCATCGGCGGCTCGGTGCGCGAGGAGAACTACGACAAGCTCATGGCTGAAATCAACCGCCGCGAGTTGCCTATGAAGGACATGTGGTGGTATCTCGACACGCGCAGGTATGGCACCTGTCCCCACGGTGGGTTTGGCCTCGGCTTCGAGCGTCTGATACTCTTCGTGACTGGTATGCAGAACATACGCGACGTCATACCATTCCCGAGGACGCCGAAGTCGGCAGACTTCTAATCCCTTGTCGTGGCGACATGCCGCCCGCTGATTGTGGTCGCGGCGTGTTTGTGCCGGTGATATACAAAGGGGAAGCGCGCGCAACGTCATGCTGCAAGTCATCCTTGCGGCCTGGCGTTTGCGCGCGCTTCCCCTTTTCCTGTCTCTTGCCGGTCTGGGTCGTCGTCCTTTCGGATCACTCCGCCCCGCCCTCCAGCAGTCCGTCCCGCATCTTTATGGTGCGGTCGGTTATAGCGGCGAGAGCCTCGTCGTGCGTCACGATGACGAAAGTCTGCCCGAACTTGTCGCGCAGGTCGAAGAACAGTTGGTGCAGCTCGGCCTTGTTCCTCGAGTCGAGCGACCCCGAAGGCTCGTCGGCAAGTATAACTTCAGGGTTGTTCATCAGTGCCCTTGCCACTGCCACGCGCTGTTTCTCGCCGCCCGACAGTTCGGCAGGCTTATGCCCGGCGCGGTCTGCGAGTCCCATGAAGTCGAGCAGTTCCTTTGCCCTTTTCCTTGCCTCGCCCTTGCCCTTCCCGGCGATGTATGCCGGTATCATTATGTTCTCCATTGCCGTGAACTCCGGCAGCAGCTGGTGAAACTGGAACACGAAGCCTATGTGCCTGTTCCGGAAGTCAGCCAGTTTGCCCTTTGTCATCGACGATAGGTCAGCCCCGCCGATGCACACAGTCCCGCTGTCCGGCTTGTCGAGTGTGCCGATAATCTGCAGCAGGGTGGTCTTTCCCGCCCCGCTCGGCCCCACGATGCTCACTATCTCGCCCTTTCCGATGTGCATGTCGATGCCCTTCAGCACCTGCAGAGATCCGAAGCTCTTCCTTATTCCCTTGATGTCAATCATATCATTGTTACGTTATTTTCTTGCCGGCCTTTTCCTGCCGTCATCGTTTCACTTTCTTTATCCACTCCGCCAGTTGCTCATACGCGCTCTTGTCCTCGAAGTGCTGCGGCTTTGCGAATGTCATCTCGCCCATCGGGTCGCCGTACTGGTCGGGGAAAAGTATCATTATGTTCTTCCCTGTGAAGAATTTGGTGATCTCCTCCGGCAGCCGTTCCAGTGCGTTCTTGTATGACACCGTACCCTTCCTTGCCGCCACCACCACGAAGAGATGGTCGCCGGCAATCGTCCCGGCGAGATCCCGCAGCCCCACCCAGTGGTCCATTTCGGCATATCCGGCGCGCGCTTCCGGGTGGCGGTTGTTGACGTACTGCCTTATCAGTTGCAGCGTGTCGCCCCTGCCGTGGAACTGAATCCTGCACTCAAGGTTGTCCGCCAGCCGCGATATGCGCTCCAGCCATCGGTGGAAGCCCGGCTCGAACTGCGCCCTCGACGGCACCGCCACCAGTATTCGCCGTATGGTGTTTATCGGCTGCACGAGCCTCACCATCATTATCTGGCGGTTCAGCCCGTTGTACAGGTTCTGGTGGAACTCACCCCAGAACCTGGCAGACACCTCCCTGTGCGTGTGCATTCCTATTATTATCTCGCTCGCCTGCAGCTCCTTGAATGCGTGTTTTATGCCGTTTGCGATGTTCGCCGCCACGCGCACCTGCGTCTGCATTTCCACGTCGGCGGCCGCAGCCACCCTCGTCATGTCCTCCAGCAGGCGTTTTCCCGCTTTCTGGCTCGCCGTCATGTTCTCGTCGTCATACACAACGTTCAGCCCCACCAGCCCCCGGTTCAGTTTCGTGTTGCGCATCAGTATGGCCATGTTGACGAGCCGCTCGGAATACTCCGGATATTTCATCGGTATCAGGATTCTCTCGTCATCGTCCTGCCCGTCGTCGTCCGCCATGTCATTGTCGCGCAGCGTTATGTCCTGTGCCGCCCATTCCGTCACCAGTGTTGATATTATGCACGTTGCGAGTATCATCACCACCACGCTGTTTACCATGTTGTCGTCAATCATTTTCATCCCGTTTCCGGCATCCATCTCCATCCCCACCATCAGCATGGCTATCGCGCCGGCGGCGTGTGCCGACGTCAGGCCGAACATCATGTGGCCCGACGACACCGGCAGCCTGCACAGGCGGCACGACAGATATGCGGCTGCCGCCTTGCCGGCCACGCCGAAGAACACCATCGCCGCCACGACGGCAATTATCCCTCCGCCGTCGAACAGCACGCCCACGTTGACGAGCATCCCCACGCCGATGAGGAAATAAGGTATGAAAAGCGCGTTGCCGATGAACTCGATCCTGTTCATCAGCGGCGACAGGTGCGGTATGTACCGGTTGAGTATCAGTCCGGAAAGGAATGCGCCGAAAATGCCCTCAAGCCCTGCGGCGTTGGTCAGCACCGCGCTCATGAACATCATCGACATGACGAATATGAACTGCATCACGGCATCGCTGTAATTGCGCAGGAACCATCGCGCAAGGCGCGGTATGGCAAACGTCAGGAATGCGCACACCAGCACGATTTTCGCTGCGAACCACGTCCAGAACATTGTGCCGCCGCCCTTGCCTGCCGCTGAGGCCACTGCGGCCATCACCACGAGCGCGAGGAAGAGGGCGGCCATTGTCGCGCCGACGCTGAGCATCACGCCCGGCTTGCGCTGCAGCCCGTAGCGCAGCACGACGGGGTAGGCCACGAGCGTGCTGGAACCCATTATGCAACTCAGTATCAGTGCCGGCACACAGGAATACCCGAACAGCAGCGTCACCGCGAGGTATATCAGTGCAAAGGGCATGGCAAACGACAGGAGCGCGAACACGGCGAGGCTCCTGCGCTTTTTCTTCATCCCCTCGAAGTCAATCTCGAGTGCGGCGAGGAACATGATGTAGTACATCCCCACCTTGCCGAACAGTTCGAACGAGTCGTCGCGCGACAGGATGTTCAGCCCATACTGCCCGAGCAGCACCCCGGCAAGCACCATGCCGATGATGTGCGGTATCCTCAGCTTGCCCATTATGACCGGGGCAAGGAGTATGATCAGCAGCACCACGAAGAAAATCATCGTGGGGTCGGTGATGGGGAAATATTGGCTTGGGCTGAACATGATGCTTCTCGTTTCGCATACAAAATTACGAAAAATAAACTTATCGTGCGCGGAATACACCGGAAAGTTGTATTTTTGCAGTGGATTTTAAACATTTATGGCGTATGAAAGTAGCAATAGTGGGCGCAAGTGGCGCCGTAGGACAGGAATTCCTCCGCATACTCGGCGAGCGTGACTTTCCCATCGACGAGCTGTTGTTGTTCGGCTCGGGGCGTTCCGCCGGCACGAGATACACGTTCCGTGGGAAGGAGACCGAGGTGAGACTGCTGCGTCACGGCGACGATTTCCGTGGCGTTGACATAGCCTTCACATCGGCGGGCGCCGGCGTGAGCAGGGAGTTTGCGGGCGACATAACGAGGCACGGCGCGGTGATGATAGACAACTCGAGCGCGTTCCGCATGGACGACGGCGTGCCGCTCGTGGTCCCGGAGTGCAATGCCGCCGACGCGCTGGAACGCCCGCGCGGCATAATCGCCAACCCGAACTGCACCACGATAATGATGGTGGTGTGCCTTCAGCCGATAGAGAGGATAGCACATATCAGGCGCGTTCGCGTGGCGTCTTACCAGAGCGCGTCGGGAGCGGGGGCTGCGGCGATGGCAGAGTTGCAGCAGCAGTACCGCGAGACGGTGGAGACGGGCGAGGTGAGGACCGTCAGCAAGTTCGCGCACCAGCTGGCATACAACGTCATACCGCAGATTGACGTGTTCCAGCCGAACGGCTACACCAAGGAGGAGATGAAGATGTTCCACGAGACGCGCAAGATAATGCACAGCGACGTGTGCTGCTCGGCGACGTGTGTCAGGGTCAGCACCCTGCGCTCGCACTCCGAGAGTGTGTGGATAGAGACCGAGAGCCCCGTGACGGTCAGCCAGGCACAGGCCGCCTTCGCCGCCGCCCCCGGTGTAACGCTCGAGGACGACCCGGCAAACCTCGTCTATCCGATGCCGCTGGACACCGCCGGGAAGGACGACATCTTCGTGGGGCGTGTGCGCAAGGACATTGCCGACGAGAACGGCCTCACGTTCTGGCTGTCAGGCGACCAGATACGCAAGGGCGCGGCGCTGAACGCCGTGCAGATTGCCGAATACCTGCTGAAAGCAGGCTCGCTGAAGTGACACTCGCGCGCAACGGCACTCGCATATTTCCGCCATCGCGCCAGGCATCGGGAGGACGGGAGTGGCATGGCGAATATGTGAGGAAACATGGCGCGCTGGCGTGCCATGTCAGGAAAAAACATTATATTTGCGACATAATGAATGACAGCAATGTATTGAAATGAAGAAAAATCCAACTTTGACCACAGCACTGCTCCTTGTTGGCATGTTGCTGGCGGCGTTGCCGCTGGGCTCTGAGGCGAACGAGCCGCGCATACGGCTGGTGCATGACTGGAAGCCGGGAATGATAGTCGATGAGCGGGAGGTCATGGCGACCGGGCTGGAACGCCTCTTCCTCGTCTGCGACGTGGACGACGGCGTATGGGCGAGGATGAGCGGCAGGTCATGGAGGAAGGGGTGTCCCGTTGGCCGCCGCGACCTGCGCTACCTGCGGCTGCTGCACCGGAACGCCAAGGGACAGACACAGACCGGCGAGATGGTGGTGAATAAGAAAATCGCGGAGCGCGTGACAGCGGTTTTCAGGGAACTTTACCTCAGTGACTACCGCATAGAGAGCATCTTCCTCGTTGACAGATACGGTGGAGACGACGAGAAGTCGATGGCGGCAAACAACACGTCGTGCTTCAACTACCGCAGGGTGGACGGGACGTCAAAACTGTCGAGACACGCCTACGGTGCGGCAATAGACATCAACCCACGCTATAACCCGTATGTCAGGGGGCGCAGGGTGTCGCCGGACAACGGGGCGAAATATGCCTTCAACCGGCAGGCGAGGAAGGATATTCCGTACAAGATCGACCGCAGCGACCTGGCATACAGGCTGTTCACCAAGGCCGGCGCGACGTGGGGAGGAAACTGGAAGACCATGAAGGACTATCAGCATTTCCAGTTCCCGCTGTGATTCCCGTGCGCCGGGAACATCTCTGACACCGTCGCGACAACCATGAAAAACAAACGCCGTATGAGGAAAACGTCATGTGTCCTGCATTTGCTTGCAGTGACAATGCTCGCAGCCGTGTATGCACCGACGGCGCGCGCACAGGATGGCACGCACTCGTGGGAGCGCCTGCTCGCCGAGGTGATGTCTATAGAGGACAGCGAGTCGGCGTCGTGGCAGGAGACTTACGACATGCTGTGCGAGCTGGAGCAGCACCCGATCGACCTGAACAGCGCGACGCGCGGGGACATAGAGTCGATACCTTTCCTCAACGAGAGGCAGGTGATGGACATCTGCGAGTATCTTTACAAGTACGCGCCGGTGAAGTCGCTCGGCGAGCTGGCTATGATAGAGTCGCTCGGCTACTACCAGCGCGAGTTGCTGAGCCATTTTGTCGTCCTCGGGGAGGTGCCCGGCAGGCATTTCCCGTCACTGGGCAACATCTTGCGGCACGGCCGTCACGAGGCGTTGGCGACGGCGAAGATACCATGCTACAGGCGGAAGGGCGACGACAATGGATACCTGGGCTACCAATACAAGCACTCGGTGAAATACACATTCTCATACGGCCAGTGGGTCAAGGCAGGGTTCCTCGGGTCGCAGGATGCCGGCGAGCCGTTCTTCGCCGCAGGCAACGGGGCTGGCTATGACTTCTATTCCTTCTACGCGCAGGTTCGCGACATGGGGCGGCTGAAGAATGTTGTCGTGGGTCGCTACAAGGCGAAGTTCGGCATGGGGCTCGTGATGAACAGCGACTTCCTGATGGGGAAGGCGGCTGCGTCGCAGCAGTTCGGCGGCAAGGCGTACAGCATAAGGGTGCATTCCTCGCGCATGGAGGCTAACTACATGCAGGGCGCGGCGGCGACGGTGGCGGTGACAAGGTGGCTCGATGCCACGGCGTTCGCGTCGCTCCGGCATATTGACGCGACGCTCAACAAGGACTCCACCATCGCCACGATACTCACAAGCGGATACCACCGCACGCCTGCCGAGATGGCAAGGAAGGGCAACTCGTCGGTCGCGGCAGGTGGGCTCAACGTGTGCTTCCGGCGTGGTGGGCTGCGCGTTGGTGCCACGGCGGTGTTCTCGCGGCTGTCGAGGGAACTGCGCCCCGATACCTCCGCGCCGTTCCGGCGCTTCTATCCCGCCGGGAGAAATTTCTGGAATGCCTCCGTCGACTATGGCTACACCGCACCCCGGTGGCAGCTGACGGGGGAGACGGCAACGGGCAACTGCGGGGCGGTGGCGACGATAAACGCATTCTCTTGCAGGATTTCCGACGGCCTTGATGTCATGGCTCTGCAGCGCTTTTACTCCAAGGAGTATTATTCGCTCTATTCCGAGGCGTTCAGTGAGGGTGGGAGAGTGCAGGACGAGAGCGGCCTGTACCTTGGGCTGAACTGGCATCCGTCGGCCTCTTTCCGCGTGAACGGGTACTTTGACATGGCTTATTTCCCGTGGCCCAAGTACCAGGCGGCGTTCGCCTCGCACGCATACGACTGTTTCGTGCAGGCCTCCGGCGCATTCGGCAGGTGGGACTTCACGGCGAGATACCGCTTTAAGGCGCGCGGTAAGGACAACCAGAAAAAGACCGCCCTGACAAACCGCGTGGAGCAGCGGGGGCGCGTCGCCGTGGGGTATGACGGCGGTGTGTGGAGCGCGAGGACACAGGCCGACGTGGCGCACGTCTCATACAAGAGGGACGACTTCGGCTGGATGGTGAGCGGGATGTTCTCATGCAGACCGGTTAGCCTGCTGTCCGTCACGTCAAGCGTGGCATACTTCAACACCGACTCATTCGATGCCCGGATATACACATACGAGCGCGGCCCGCTCTACACCTTCAACTTCCCCTCATTCTACGGCGAGGGCATCCGCTATTCGCTGTTCGCGCGCGCCGACCTGTCAAGAAAGGTCATGGTAATTGCCAAGGCCGCCGTCACCGACTATTTCGACCGTGCCTCCATCGGCACGGGACTACGGCAGATAGCGCACTCGTCGATGGCAGACATCGAGCTTCAGCTGCGGCTGAAGTTCTGACCATTCCACAAAAGTATCGAGGCTGTGTCGTAATAAACACAGCCCTTTTACTCTGTTGGTTTTCAGTGACTTGCGCCATGTAGGCACGCCCTCTGCACAGTGATGCACATACCGGACAAAATTATCTGTGCTGACCGTGATGCTTGCTGACTTGCATGGCGCGGGTCACTACGCGAATGTCTCGAGGAATTTCACTGTTCCCTCCACCCGCACCCATGTCATTGTCGCGGGCAGCAGCAGTGTGTTGCCGGCGCGGAAGGGGATGGTGTCGCCGCTGTCATCTGTGATTTGCCCGTCGCCTGCCAGTGCTATGAGTATCACGAAGGAGTCGAGCCCGGAGTAGTCGAGCGTCATAGGCTCGTCGAGGTCATAGACCGAGGTGTGGAAATGCTGGCATTCGACGAGCGTCACGCCCATGTTCTTCTGCGGTGTGTAGTGTGTGCGGTAGTCGTCCTCCACGGCGTAGTCGATGCTCTCGGCGGCCTCCCGTGTGTGCAGCTGTCGGCAGTTGCCGTCGCTGTCCCGTCGCTTGTAGTCGTAGATGCGGTATGTCACGTCGCTCGTCTGCTGTATCTCTGCGAGGAAGCAGCCCGACCGTATGGCGTGTATCCGCCCCGAAGGCAGGAAGAACACGTCACCCTCGCTGACGTCATATTCCGCGAGTGCGCCGCAGATGGTGTCGTTTGCCACCATTTCACGGTATTCATCGGGTGTGATGTTCCGTTTCAGCCCGCAGTAGATTGCCGCCCCGGGGTCGGATGCCATCATGTACCACATCTCCGTCTTGCCGCGCTGCCTGCCGTGGCGGCGCGCCACCTCGTCGTTGGGATGCACCTGTATCGAAAGGTCACGGCGTGCGTCTATGAACTTGACGAGCAGCGGGAACTCGTTGCCGAAGCGTCTGTAGTTCTCCCTGCCCACGAGTTTCTCCTTCATTTCCGCCACAATGTCGTTCAGCCGCCGTCCCTTCATCTGCCCCTCGCAGACGACGGTCTCGCTGCCTTCCACTCCCGATATTTCCCAGCTCTCGCCCACGCTCTGCATGTCGGAGTCGCTTTTCTTGAATGGAACAATCCTGTCCCCTCCCCATATTGTTTGCTTCAGAATTGGCTCAAACCTTAGTATTTGCATAGAGTATGTGTCTTAGTTGTCTTTCCAGAATGCAGACGTGAACAGCACCACCACGGTGATTATCTCGAGACGCCCCATGAGCATCAGTATCGAGAGCAGCCATTTCACCATGTCGGGCAGCACGTCCCACGGCATTGTCGGTCCAATCTCGTTACTCAGCGCGGGACCCACGTTGCTTGCGCAGCTTAGCGCGATGGTTATTGCGCCCGCGCTGTCGATGCCGTATAGCATCATGACGAAATATGCTATGAAACACAGCATTATATACAGCACGAGGAATGTAAGAACCGACAACTGCACGTTGTATGTTATGTTTCGGCCGTCTACTTTCACGGGCAGTACCGCGCGTGGGTGCAGCACGCGCTTGAACTCGTTGAGCATCATTTTCAGCACCATCACCCCGCGCACGCATTTGAAACCGCCGCTCGTGCTGCCCGCGCAGCCGCCGAAGAACATGCAGACGCATAGAAAGGCCCATGTGGCGTGTGGCCATGCCCCGGAGTCATCGCTGTAGAAGCCTGTCGTTGTTATGAACGAGACCACTTGGAACAGTGCGCTTCGCAATGCGTCGCTTACGTTGTAGCCGCTGGAGCGCACTAATAAAAACGTGATGGACAGTGTTGAAACTGCTATTATGGTTATGTAAAGCCGCAACTCGGAGTTCTTGAAGAACGATTTCACCTTGCCCTTGAAGAACAGTGCGTAGAGCAGCCCGTAACTGATTCCCGAGAGGAGCATGAACGCGGTGATGATGTATTCTATCGTGGCGGAATTGAAATACGCCACAGATGTGTCGTGGGTGGCGAACCCCCCGGTGGCGGTTATTGCCATAGAGTAGTTCACGCTGTCAAAAAGTCCCATGCCGGCGGCGAAAAGACTGCACACGCACGCGATGTTAAGCACTATGTACATGCTCCAAATCCACTTTGCCGTTGTCTTCAGCCTTGGGTGCATCTTTGAGCGTATCGGCCCCGTCGCCTCGGCGGAGAACACCCTCATGTTGCCTCCCACGAGCGACGGTATGATGGCAATGGTGAAGAACACTATGCCGAGGCCGCCAATCCAGTGTGTCAGCGACCGCCAGAACTTCAGTGCGTGCGGCAGCCGCTCGACGCTGTCTATGACGCTCGCCCCGGTGGTGGTGAAGCCTGACATCGTTTCAAAATAAGCGTCGGAGAAGTCCGGCAGATACCCTGTTATGTACAATGGCAGCGCGCCGAAGAAACTGAACAGCACCCACACCATCGTCACCAGCAGGTAGGCCTCGCGCCGCCCCAGGCTGTCAACGGCATCCCTGCCGAGATAGCGGAACACCAGCGCGCCGGCCACCGTGATGAATGTTGAGAAGACGAAGCCCGGTGTGTCCGTCTCGCCGTAGCACAGCGACATGACGGTGCACAACGCCATCATGAATGCCTCGATGTAGAGCAACTGTCCGAGTATCTTGTATATTATCCTGGCGTTCAGCATTTGAAGAACTTTTCAATCTTTGTCATGTTGATGTTGTGGCAGAACACCACCACCACGTCGCCAGCCTCTATCCGTGTCATGCCGCTCACGAGGTGTCCCACTCCGTTGCGGACGAGGCCTCCGATGGCAGCGCCCTGCGGCAGGCCGAGTTCCGAGACGCTCTTGCGTGTCACCTTCGAGCCGGGCTGTGCGGTGAACTCTGCCACGTCGGCATTGGCAGTGGTGAAGAACTTGATGTTGCTCACGCTGACATCCTCGTCCAGCATCATCTGGTATATCTTGCTTGCCGCGATGGCCTTCTTGTTGACTATGGTGCCTATGTCGAGGCTCTCGGCAGTGCTTACATAGTCCATGTTCTCGACCACCGCCACCGTCTTGCGAACTCCCATGCGCTTTGCCGTTAGGCAGGCAAGTATGTTAGTCTCGGCGTTGTCCGTCAGTGCCACGAAGGCCTGCGTGTTGCCGATGCCCTCTTCGCGCAGGAGTGCGAGGTCGCGGCCGTCGCCGTTGATCACCATGACGTGCTTGTTGTCAATCAGTTCGTTGAGTTCCTCGCACCGTGCCTCGTCCTTTTCGATGATCTTGGCGTTCATATACTCCGGCAGTTTCGCCATCGCCCTGACCGCCGTTATCCCTCCGCCCATCACCATGACGTTCTTCACGTCGACGTAGTGTTCCTTTCCCACTATCTTGCGAACGTATGATATGGTGTCGCGCTTGGTCATGAAATACACCATGTCGTGCATTTTCAGCACGTCGTTGCCTCGCGGTATGATGGTCTCGTCGCCGCGTTTCACGGCGACGACATAATAAGGTGTCTCAGGTTTCGACAGTTCCCTCAGTGGCGTGTTGAGTATCTCCGCCGTCTCGCGCATCTTTATGCCGAGCATAACGAGCGAACTGTTATGCACGTCCCACCGCTGTCTCACCCAGCTCATCTTCAGTCCGTTGCAGATGTCGTCGGCGGCAAGGTTCTCCGGGTATATCATCGAGTCGATGCCCACTTGCCTGAAGAACGCTGCGTTTTTCTCATTGAGGAAATCGTTGTCGTCAATCCTTGCCACCGTCTTCCTCGCTCCGAGAGCGTGCGCCATCATGCAGCAAGTTATGTTGAGGTGCTGGTCTGGCGTTACGGCGATGAACAGGTCGGCATTGTGCGTCCCAACTTCCTCAAGGGTCTTGAAGCTTGCCGGCGAGCCAAGGTATGTCATGAGGTCGTAGTCGCCGCTGATGCCGGCGAGCCTTCCCTCGTTATCGTCAATCAGCACCGTGTCGTGGTTGCTGCGCGACAGCAGTTTTGCCAAGTGCGTGCCTATGGCGTATGCCCCTGCTATTATTATTTTCATCTCTTATGGGAAATTATGTTCCGAACGAATTTGTCTGTGCTTGCCGTTGCCTCATTGTGCCTCCTGATGTCTTCCGTCACCTCCGACGGCCTTCCTTATGCTCTCCACGTCGAGTCCCGCCAGCCGTTGCAGTTCCGGCACAGTGCCGTGCTCCACGAAGCTGTCCGGCAGTCCGAGGCGTGTCGTTTGCGGCGCGTACCCGTGGTCCGCCATCCATTCGAGCACCGCTGAGCCGAAGCCACCGCTGCGCGCTCCGTCCTCGATGGTCACGATGCGCTTGAACCGCCGTCCCACCTTGTCGAGTATCTCCTCGTCGAGCGGTTTCACGAAGCGCATGTCGTAGTGTGCGGCTGACACGTCCATGCTTTCGAGAGCCTTTTCCACCGACACGCCGGTCGGTCCGTAACTGAGGACTGCCACGTCATCGCCGTCGCGCAGCCGCCGCCCTTTGCCCACGGGGATTTCCTCGAGCGGGCAGCGCCAGTCAACCACCGAGCCGCGTCCGCGCGGGTAGCGTATCACGAACGGGCCCTTGCCGGGCAGTTGCGCCGTGTACATCATGCGGCGCAGCTCCGGCTCGTTCATCGGCGAGGCGATGGTTAGGTTCGGCACGGCCCGCAGCGCGGCGATGTCAAACGCGCCGTGGTGCGTCGGGCCGTCCTCGCCAACGAGTCCGGCGCGGTCGAGGCAGATGACGACAGGCAGACGCAGCAGCGCCACGTCGTGGATTATGTTGTCGTATGCGCGCTGCGAGAATGCGCTGTAGATGTTGCAGAAGGGCTGCATCCCGTCCTTTGCCATTCCTCCGGAGAACGTCACGGCATGGCCTTCGGCGATGCCCACGTCGAACGCCCGGTCGGGCATCTCCTTCATCATTATGTTCATCGAGCATCCGCTCGGCATGGCAGGCGTCACCCCCACGATGCGCGGGTTCTGCCTTGCCAGTTCCACGAGTGTCTCCCCGAACACGTCCTGGAATTTCGGCGGCATGTTGCTCGTGTCCGTCTTCTGCCGCTCCCCCGTCTCCGGGTCGAATTTCCCCGGCGCGTGCCATATCGTGGCCTGCTGTTCCGCCGGCCTGTATCCGTAGCCCTTCCTCGTGTGCAGGTGCAGCAGTTTCGGGCCCTCCATGTCCTTGAGCCGCCGCAGCAGCCGCACTATTTCCTTGACGTTGTGTCCGTCGAACGGCCCGAAATACCTTATGTTGAGTCCCTCGAAGATGTTCTGCTGTCCGCTGATGGCGCTTTTCGCCGCGTTGCCGAGCCTTATCAGCCCCTTGCGGCGGTCGTCCTTCAGGTAGCCTTTGCCCTTCAGCCATTTTGACGCCTTGTAGCGCAGGCGGTTGTATGTCTCGCCGGTGTTCAGCTCGAGCAGCATTTGCTTCATTCCGCCCACCGACCTGTCGATTGACATGTTGTTGTCGTTCAGTATTATGAGCAGGTTGTTCGGTGTGCTTGACACGTTGTTCAGTCCCTCGAATGCCAGTCCGCCGCTCATCGCCCCGTCCCCGATGACTGCCACCACATGGCGGCGTTGGCTGTTGTCATGGCCGCCGGCGTTCAGTTTCTCCGCCGCCACCGCCATTCCCAGCGCTGCCGAGATGCTGTTCGAGGCGTGTCCGCACGCGAATGTGTCGTAAGGGCTTTCTTCCGGCGACGGGAATGGGCGTATGCCGCCGAGTTTCCTGTTGGTGCAGAACACATCGCGCCTGCCTGTCAGTATTTTGTGTCCGTAGGCCTGGTGCCCCACGTCCCACACGATGCGGTCTTCCGGCGTGTTCATCACATAGTGCAGCGCCACGGTGATTTCCACGGCGCCAAGGCTCGATGCGAAGTGCCCCGGGTTGACCGACAGCTCTTTCACTATGTCGCTGCGCAGTTCCCTGCACAGCATTGGCAGCTGGTCGATGCTCAGCCGGCGCAGGTCTTCCGCGCTGTCGATCTTGTCAAGTAACTTATATTTGTTCCGTTCCACGCTTTACATAGTTTGACATTTTGTTATTCGGTACTGTACGTTGAAATTGTCTTCAGCGTTTTATGTCCCGCCGTACAGGCGGTTATCCCATGGCCGCCCTGTGCGGTGCCGTGGGCGCATAGTATCATTCTGCAAAGTTAATGCTTTTTTCTGACATAAGGCAATTTTTGTGTTTTTTTCAGCCGAAAAGCGACATTCCCCCTCGCGGTTGCCGTGCGTTCGCCCCGCAGCCTGTCTGCCCGGGCAACCGGCTGCAATCAGTCCGGGCACTAATGCCCCGGTTGGGGGTTGAAAATAATGTGCGTTTTCTTTGTTTTTCACGCCAGTTCCATTAACTTTGCACGAAAAACATATATGAGCAAGGGAAAACTGGAGAAATTCGCCGACATGGAACGCTATGAGAACGTGTTCCAGTATCCGTACTCGGTTGCCGGGAGCATTCCGTTCCCCATGCGCGGGCGGTGGCGCGAGGATTTTTTCCACAACAGCAATCCTGTCGTCGTGGAACTGGGATGCGGCAAGGGCGAGTATGCCGTGGGAATGGCGCGTATGTTCCCCGGCGTGAACTTCATAGGCGTTGACATCAAGGGCGCGAGAATGTGGACCGGGGCGACGCAGGCACTGGCGGAAGGGCTTCGCAACGTGGCGTTCCTGCGCACGAACATAGAGATAATCGACCGCTTCTTCGCCGCCGGCGAGGTGCAGGAGATATGGCTCACGTTCAGCGACCCGCAGATGAAGAACCCGCGCAAGCGGCTGTCGTCGACATATTTCATGGAGCGGTACCGCCGCTTCCTCGTCGACCGGGGGATAATACACCTGAAGACCGACTCGAACTTCCTTTTCACCTACACCCGCCTCATGGCGGAGCACAACAACCTGCCGGTGCTTGCCTGCACCGGCGACCTGTACGGGGGCGAGATTGAGGGGGACGGCGTGACGAAGGAAATACTGTCGATACACACATACTACGAGCAGATGTGGATAGACCGTGGGCTGAGCATACGCTACCTCAAGTTCCTGCTGCCGCACGAGGGGACGCTGACGGAGAGCGGGGTGGAGATACCGATAGACGAGTACCGCAGTTACAGTCGCGCGAGAAGGAGCGGCAAGGACATGGCAAAATGACCGCCGCCGCCGGCCGGCTCAGCGTTTCAGGAACGCCTCCACCGACTTCAGTATGCGCTGGAACGGGTCTGACATGACATAGGCCACGTTCTTCTTCAGCATCTGCTCGATGTCCTGCGTGCTGCGGCTGTAGCACGACAGTTCGTTGCGCATCTGCGTGTTGTGGACTGCCTGCCTGCGGATCTCCATCTCGCGCTCGCGTATCAGCTGCGAGCAAACCTTGTCCATCACCGGCATCACCACCTTGTCAAACAGGTGGTGCCCCTGTATGTACAGATAGGTCTCGCCGGGTGTCACGCCTAGCGCATCGGTCAGTTCGGACTTCAGCCGCAGGTAACTCTCCTTTGCCTCCGGGTGCCTGCGCTGCAGCATGGCGATGCGCTTGCCGACCTTGCGGCGGACGTTGGCAATCGTGGCATAAGGGTTCCTGAGGTTGAAGCGTCCCATGTCGATGACATGGTTGAAGTCGGTTATCGAGAACTCGTTGTATATCGAGTTGCGGTAGTGCCAGATGCTCCACACGAACAGCGGGAACACGGCCGTGCTGTACTGGCGCATGAACTCGGCGATGTCAATCAGCCGGTGGTCGTTAAGCGTCACGGCGACGCATACTTCGTGCAGCGACGGCGCGTAGCACTGCAGGTTCTCTATCGAGTATGCGAAGGTGTGGAACACGTATGGGTTGCCGATCATCTTGCGGCTCGCCTCGGTGACCTGCTGCATGAGATAGTCGTAGTCGGCGTCGACGCACGCTATCATGTCGCGTCCCACCCTTTCCTCAAGCACCCGCATGATGGCCGATTTCTTTCCGCGCTCCAGCGTCTTGGCGGAGGGCAGCAGCACCTCGAAATAGCGCTCACCAGTCTCAAACCTCGACAGCACCGTCCGCCAGAAGAACACGTCGTCGTAACTCTCCACGTAGGCCACTATGCGCCGCCGCGCCGTCTTCGAGCGCAACTGGTTTGCCGCCTCAAGGTATCTTGATGATACGTTTTCCTTCAGACGTCTCATTTGCTTGTATCAGAAATTGCCGCAATGTCTTTTGCAGGCTTCTTTATCCTTTGTCAATCAATATGTCGCTCACCTCGGTGACATGCCCCATCCAGCCGTTCATTATCACCGCCGGCGAGTGTGTCGTGAGGATAATCTGCACGTTGGGGTTCATATCGAGGATTATGTTTATCAGCCTTTCCTGCCAGTCAATGTGCAGGCTTATCTCCGGCTCGTCCATGAACAGGATGTATGGCTTGCGGTCCTCCACCAGCACGGTGAGGAGTATCGCCAGCATCTGCTTCTCGCCCGATGACAGCTGGTATGGCACGAGCGTCTCGCCGATATGCGAGAAGCATATCTCGTTCTCGGTGCGCACTATTTTCTTGCCGGTGTCGCTGAACAGGTCGTCTATCAGGTCCTGGAATTTTTTCTTCGGCTCGCTTATCGCCTGTGCCTCCGTGGCGTCCCCGCGCTGCAGCGTCTCGATGATGCGGTTCCCGATGTTCACCTGGTAGTCGAGGTATTTGCGCTGCAGCTTGTACAGCTGCCAGTCGAGCTCCGTTACGATGCTTTTGTCAATGCGGTTTGCCACCTCCTCGTTAATCACGGGGCGGTCGAACGAGCGGATTACGTCAATGCGTATGTGCGTCGCGTCCGGGGGGCTCGTCTTTATGCGCACCCCCTTCAGGAGGTGGTTCACGATGTCCCCGTTCTTGTCCACGCTTTTCACCACCTTGTTTATAATCGTGCTCTTGCCCACTCCGTTTATTCCGCTCAGCACGTTCACGCGCCTGTCAAGATTCCACACGACATGGCGCCGCCCGCTCCACAGCGATTCAATCTCAATCTGTTTTATGTAATCTGCGTGTTTCATAGTCCAGTGGTATTTGTTTGCAAATATAATACTTTTTTTCCATACGGCAAGGGGTGGGGGAGCGTTTTTTTTGCGTGCGCGGCGGGCTGCGCCATGAAAAAGCGGCGGGCAAGATGCAGGCAAGCGGCTGCGGGCGGACGGGGGGACGGGTTGCCAAGACGAAATGGGAAAATCAGTGTCGCGGTGACCGATTGGGGTTAAACGTAAGGTAAATACGCCGTGTTTGCAAGCCAAATACGCCGTGTTTGCAGATCAAATACGCCGTGTTTGCAGACCAAATACGCCGTGTTTGCTTTCCGGAACGACATGTCCCGCATTGCCGTTCGCGGCGGCATGCCGCGTTGCCGGTGCTGACGGGGAGTAAGGTTGACGCATGCCCGCCGCATTGCCAAAATGTCAGTGATGTTGTCACGGGCAGACACGGTTGTCACCTTGGCACAATGTTTGTTTTAATGTTAAGCGGATTGCAAGGCGCATCCACAGGAAATAAGTAAATAACAAATAAAAAAATACATTATTATGGGAAAGATTATAGGAATTGACTTGGGAACCACAAACAGTTGCGTTGCCGTCTTCGAAGGCAACGAGCCGGTAGTGATAACAAACAGCGAGGGCAAGCGCACGACACCGTCGGTGATTGGCTTCGTAAAGGACGGAGAGCGCAAGGTCGGTGACCCGGCAAAGCGCCAGGCCATAACGAACCCGAAGAACACCGTGTACAGCATAAAGCGTTTCATGGGCGAGAACTGGCAGCAGACGGAGAAGGAAATATCGCGCATGCCATACAGCGTGGTGAACGAGAACGGATTTCCGCGCGTTGAGATAGAGGGGAGGAAATACACCCCGCAGGAGATAAGCGCGATGGTGCTGCAGAAGATGAAGAAGACCGCCGAGGACTATCTCGGGCAGGAGGTGACGGACGCGGTGATCACCGTGCCGGCATACTTCTCCGACTCGCAGCGGCAGGCAACGAAGGAGGCAGGGCAAATCGCGGGCCTCAACGTGCGCCGCATCGTCAACGAGCCGACGGCCGCAGCGCTGGCATACGGTGTGGATAAGACAAACAAGGACATGAAGATCGCCGTGTTCGACCTCGGCGGCGGCACGTTCGACATCAGCATCCTCGACTTCGGCGGCGGCGTGTTCGAGGTGCTCAGCACAAACGGCGACACACACCTCGGAGGCGACGACTTCGACCAGGTGATAATAGACTGGCTCGTGCAGGAGTTCAAGAACGACGAGGGCGCAGACCTCAAGGCCGACCCGATGGCAATGCAGCGACTGAAGGAGGCCGCCGAGAAGGCGAAGATAGAACTCTCGTCGTCCACATCCACGGAGATAAACCTGCCGTACATCATGCCGGTCGACGGAGTGCCAAAGCACCTCGTTAAGACACTGACACGCGCCAAGTTCGAGCAACTGGCACACTCGCTGATACAGGCCTGCCTCGAGCCGTGCAAGAAGGCAATGAGCGACGCCGGCATATCGACCTCCGACATCGACGAGGTGATACTCGTGGGCGGCTCGACCAGGATACCGGCGGTGCAGGCAATAGTGAAGGAATACTTCGGCAAGGAGCCTTCAAAGGGCGTTAATCCGGACGAGGTGGTGGCCGTCGGCGCGGCAATACAGGGCGCCATCCTCAACCAGGAGACCGGACAGGACATCGTGCTGCTCGACGTGACACCGCTGACGCTCGGCATCGAGACACTCGGAGGCGTGATGACGAAACTCATCGACGCAAACACCACCATACCGTGCAAGAAGACCGAGACCTTCTCAACGGCCGTCGACAACCAGACGGCAGTGACGATACACGTGCTGCAGGGAGAGCGGCCGATGGCTGCGCAGAACAAGAGCATCGGGCAGTTCAACCTCGACGGCATAGCGCCGGCAAAGCGCGGGGTGCCGCAGATAGAGGTGAGCTTCGACATCGACGCAAACGGAATACTCAACGTGAGCGCGAAGGACAAGGGCACCGGCAAGGAGCAGAAGATACGCATCGAGGCAAGCAGCGGGCTTAGCAAGGAGGAGATCGACCGCATGAAGGCTGAGGCTGAGGCAAACGCCGAGGCTGACAAGCGCGAGCGCGAGAAGATTGACAAGATGAACCAGGCCGACTCGATGATTTTCTCAACAGAGAATTTCCTCAGCGAGAACGGCGACAAGCTCGGCGACGACAAGCCCAAGGTTGAGGCTGCCGTGGCAAAGCTCAAGGAGGCTCACAAGAACGGCGACGTGGAAGCAATAGACACTGCCACGAACGAGCTGAACCAGGTGATGCAGGCGGCGAGCGCCAAGATGTACCAGCAGACAGGCGGCGCGCAGCCGGGAGCGGGACAGGGCTTCCAGGGCGGCCAGCAGGCTGGCGGCGGTCAGCAGGCGGACAGCGCCGACAACGTGCAGGATGCAGACTTCGAGGAGGTGAAGTAAGTATAGATAACCACCGAAAGGTATAAATAGATAAAGAGGGTGTGTCAAAACACCCCAAACTCTAAAAAACTCACAAAGCCCTGACTT
>URLI01000023.1 GCA_900548585.1 uncultured Prevotella sp.
CTCGTGAGAAGTGTCAGCCCTAATTTTATTTGCTCATAAAAGTTTTACCGGACAGTAATAATAATAAATTAAATAATTGGCAGCAAAGGTAGGAGTATAGTTTGAATGCCGCAATACCTATTTATTATGATTTTTCGCAATCGTATCATACCCCACAACCGGTCACTGCAACACCTATTGGGGTTTAACCCAAACTGGTCATTATAGCCCAAACTGATTGTTGTCGTTTGCCCAGACAGGTTGGTTGTTGTTTTTTTTGCAGGCGTAGCGGGCTACGTAAAAAAAACGACGGGCAAGATGCCGGCAAGCGGCTGCAAGCAGACGGGGAACGGAACACATGGAACTATCTTGTGAGTATGATATTCTGCCTGTCTGCCGTCTCTGTATAGCTCCGTGAGGAATGGTTGCAAATGATATTAGAAAGAGGACATGCCGGTTTTGGCACGTCCCCTTTCTAATATTTTAATGACAACAACGGCTATCCGTTCGTTGCTATTGCTTATCGTTTAGTATTTGCGCACTCCATTTTCGTCCACAATACCACGGAACATATTATATTTTGAGGCATCCAGTGGCTTTTCTGACGCTTCGTCGCCTTCCGTCCCCATATATACCGGACGGATGCAGGATGCCTGAGGTTTCGGTGCTGCTGCATAACTCCCCTCACCAGAGCCGAACACCAAAAGGGTTCCAGTACTATAAGATGATGATTGTGAAGACCAGTAGTGCCCGGTGAATATCTGGCCATAATCAATCAACCGGTAATTTACCCTGTTTGAGTTTAACACACCATACATAAACCCTGCGAACGGCAGGAACAGGCCTTTGTTGGTAAGAACCAAACCTGTCACGTCCTCAAATTTCCACAGACTTTTTGTTCCTACCGGGAAGCCCGAATAATTTTTCACACCGATGCCACCCGTTTCCTGGTCAGAGAAATAGGCGCCGTAAATCTTGTTGCCCTTGTCGGTGTAGCAGTAGCCGGGTATAATAGTTTTTGCATTTTCCCACAAGCCTTTCAGCTCTTCCATCTTAGGATAGCGATATTGATGATTGTAATTTGTTTGAGTGGTGTAGAAATGAACGATGTCACCGTAATATACCTGTGTTCTGTCCGTGGTAAATTTACCTTCGAACGTGAACCATTTTGTCTCAAACGGCTTCTTTATATCTGGGCGAATATTTGGATTCCAGGCTAAGTATTCCTTAGCCGTGAAATCAAAGGTGTTTTTTATCAAACCCTGTGTAAATAGGTCGCAGTCTTCAGCAGTCATACCGAAACCACCCGATTTACCATTGACGCCAATCTTGAAGTACCAGTGTTGCGAGCCAGGTTTATCCGATAATACCTCAGTTTTTTTAATTTTTAAGGGTTCTTTCATCCAGTCAGCCTGTTTGGGATAGTCAGCATAGTTGCTGATCCACCATTGAGCTGGCGCGATGCCCCAATATTCTTCAGTGCCTTCGGTATAGTGGATGAAGTTACCCGTTGCCCATAGGGTGCCGGCAACCTTTACATAAGGTTTAGCCTTAGGCAACTTCTCAAGCTTGACGGTGGAGCGGTAAGTCTTATTGACATCGAAAACCTTATGCACATCCTTGCTGTAAATCTGGTCATCGGTGGTGATCAGCGTGAAGCTGATTTTGTCGCTCACGTCCGGGAAAAGGGCTACCCACACATACCCATTTTGAGCCTGAATGCCTGCAGTCCCGTTGCCTTTCACGTCAATGGCGTAGTCCTTGTTCTGTGCCCCGCCGAGGTACGTGCCGTTGGTGAGGTCCAGCACATCCGACGATTTCACGCCGTTGATGTAAATGGTTTTGATGTTGTTGATAGGATTGCCGTTCTCGTCTTTGAACTTCAATCCCCAGAACGACACGAGGCGTTTCAGGTTCACGGTGGCTTTAACAGTGCCGTCATTATTAACCTCAGTAGGCTTAACCGTTCCCCAGTTGTAGTCGTAGTTGGCGTCGATGGTAGCCAACTGGCCGTCCTGATGGCTCAAGTCGAGCTTTATCTGTTTTTTGATTTTTTCGGAGTCTATGTAAGATGTGACGATGGTGTCTTTAGTTATTTCTTTCCCATTTTTATCTACTGTATCGTACTTGATTTTTTCATCATTTTTTTCCGCAGCCTTCACATTGGCTTTGTCTGTGGCCAAGGTAGGCGTGCCAGGATAGAAGAACGCAAGGTAGTCGTTTGTCGTCATCGTTCTTTTGCTCTTGATGGTGCCGGTGAAAGCCGTTTTGTGTGTGTTGGCATCGTCTGCCGTCACTTTGCTGTAATCAGTCTCCCGGCTGTCGTCTCCGTCGGTGCAGTTGAATACGAGTATTTTGTCGCCTTGTGCCCAGTTCGACAGCACCACGTTATCTTCGTTGAGCGAGAGGACTCTACTTTGGGGAGAATCTGCATTGTCGTTTACGGTAACGCTTATCTTGTACACATGTGGGTCATTTACGCTTTCAGCTTCAAAATTATCACTGTCGCTGCAGGCGGCGAGCCCAAGCATGGCGAGAACTCCTATAAGGAGTCTAAAAGCAAATTGTCTTTTCATAATCATTTGTTTTTTTAGTTTTCAGTTTCAATAATTAAATGCTTATTCGTTGGAGAGCTCATCCTCATCCCACAAATCCGTACCCTTAGATAGTTCGTCGTCGCCGCCATCTTCAGTGTTGCCTTTGCCTACGCCGTTGCTTGCTGCCAGCAGGCTATCTGACATCACTTCCATGACATTGCATTTTGGACGTTCGTAAAATAACTTTTTTTCCATAATCTTGTTTCATTTTTGAGATTTGTATTTTATAATTGTGCGTAATACCACGTTATGGTTTAACTCCAAGATTTCATAATCTGGACATAAGAAAGTGAATATTCTTTTATCAAGTTCTAAAGTTTCGGTTTTAGATTTTATGCAGTCAGGGCAAGGCTCTGAGAGTCGCTAATCTTTTATCGTTTTCAATAATCTGCAAAATCAATTCATACGATTCGCAGAAACAGCCGGGCCTCTTTGCGGGTCATGTGGTTGTCTTTTGCAAGACAGCAACATATTTCGGGGCAAAGTTATTATTTTTTACGGTTAATAGACAATAAATTTCTACCCCCCCCATATTTAACAATATTTATACTATGTTTAGGTTTCGCAAGCAAAAGTAGTTGAATGAAGTGTTTGGAATTTGTGTTGGTTTTTCTTCGTGCCAACCGTGCTTGCCGTAAACACCTGCCAAAGATACAAACACGGCGTAATTGGAAAGCAAACACGGCGTATTTGGAAAGCAAACACGGCGTAATTGGTCAGCAAACACGGCGTATTTGGTCAGCAAAACCGCCGTATTTGCATCAATGCTTGTGGTGAACTGTTGTCGTGGTCTATAACTTTACAGAACTTATGTCAACAAGGTCGTTAACGATGGCATAAATTGTTAGCCCCGCCACACTGTGTATCTGCAACTTGCGGGCTATGTTGCGGCGATGGGTTATGACCGTGTTTACCGAGATGCAGAGGTGGTCTGCAATCTCCTTGTTTGCCATTCCCTGTACAACACATATTATCACCTCACGCTCGCGCTCGCTCAGTGCCTCCCCTCTCTCTGTGTTGTGGCTTATCATGCGTGAAATTCTAATGTTCACGTCACTCTGGCTCCTTAGTCTTTCAAGCCGGCGTATGGCAGGGATGAAGATGTAGTCCTCAACATCGGAATGCTGTCCGAGCCACTGCTCACTCCTGTAAAGGTCGGTCAGGACGGCCATAAGCTTGTTGTTGCACAAGGCATCTGAAGGCAGATACTTGATAATGATGTTCTTCAGTTCACGCAGTTTGTCGGTCGTCTGACCGTGGTGTCTCGAGAACGTCTCTATGTCGTAGTCGTCTTCCGGTTCTCCTTTCAGCAGTTTGTCAACGTATGGAAAGACATTGTCCTCCTCATACTTCATGTGTTTTCTTATCTCGCGTGCATAAGAGTCATAAAGTTTCAATATCAGATGTGCAAGACTGTTGTCCTCGTCAAGTGCCTCAATCAGTTCCTTGCGCGTCGCTGGTATCTGGTAATCAAGATAAAACACATGCGAAGCCTTAAGGTATATCAATAACGTTGGAACAGACAGCCTGCCGTTGTCGTCATTGTTGCGATAGCCGTTTATTGAGAAATTCACTATTGCGAGGAAAGTGTATGTATCCACATTCTGATCCTCGCACACCTCTCTCACGGTCTTGTCACCGAAGCCGAGATTTATGCCGAAGCGCCCCAGGCTTTCAAGAATATTGTAATTGTCAGCGATGAGCGTTATCATCTTATCATCGGCTTCGTACAATTTGCTGTTAAGCATGAATATTCCTTGTTTAATTATTAATTATAATGTAAAAAGGCATGGAGAAGCGATTGGCTCGCTCTCCACGCCCTTGTTTTTTATTTCGCGTATGCCACAGACCTTGTCTCGCGTATGACAGTTATCTTCACCTGTCCCGGATATGTCATCTCGTTCTGTATCTTCGTCGCGATTTCATTTGAAAGTGTCTCTGTGTCCTTGTCGTCCATCTTGTCCGCCCCGACTATTACACGCAGCTCGCGTCCCGCCTGTATGGCGTATGTCTTTGTCACCCCTGGGTAACTCATTGCGATGGCCTCGAGGTCATTAAGTCGTTTTATGTATGCCTCCACGATTTCCCGCCGCGCTCCAGGGCGTGCTCCGCTTATTGCATCGCACACCTGAACGATCGGCGCAAGCAACGTCTGCATTTCCATCTCGTCGTGGTGCGCGCCGATTGCGTTGCAAATGTCTGGTTTCTCCTTGTACTTCTCTGCAATCTTGGCTCCGTAGAGTGCGTGCGGAAGTTCGCTTTCCTCGTCTGGCACCTTGCCGATGTCATGCAGCAGGCCTGCGCGCTTTGCCTTCTTTGGGTTCAGTCCGAGCTCGCTCGCCATCACAGCGCACAAGTTTGCTGTCTCACGCGCATGTTGGAGGAGGTTCTGCCCATAGGAGGAACGGTATTTCATCTTGCCAACTATCCTTATCAGTTCCGGGTGCAGCCCGTGTATGCCAAGGTCTATTGCCGTTCGCTTTCCCGTCTCTATCACCTCGTTGTCTATCTGTTTCTTCACCTTTGCCACCACTTCCTCGATGCGGGCAGGATGTATTCGCCCGTCGCTCACAAGCTGGTGCAGTGCGAGGCGGCATATTTCCCTCCGTATCGGGTCGAACGCTGATATTACGATTGCCTCGGGTGTGTCGTCAACCACGATTTCCACGCCACACGCAGCCTCAAGAGCGCGTATGTTGCGTCCCTCCCTGCCAATGATGCGTCCTTTGACCTCGTCGTTGTCAATATGGAACACGCTGACCGAGTTTTCGATCGCCGTCTCGGTTGCCGTGCGCTGTATCGTCTGTATTACAATCTTCTTTGCCTGCTGGTTTGCGTTCAGTTTCGCCTCGTCCATTATCTCGTTTATATAAGAAGCCGCGTCAGTCCTCGCCTCGTCCTTCAGGCTTTCAACAAGCCTCGCCTTTGCCTCATCGGCGCTGAGTCCGGAAAGTTCCTCAAGTTTCTCACGTTCCTGCAACTGCATTTTCGCAAGTTCCTCATTTTTCACCGACAGCATTTTCTTCTCGTTGTCAATGCGTTGTTGCTGCTGGTCAAGTTCCTGCCTTCTCTTTGCGACCTCTTCCTGTTTCTGGTTCAGGCCTATTTCGCGCTGTTTCAGTTTGTTCTCACTCTGTTGTATGCGCTGTGTGCGTGTCCTGACCTCCTTTTCGAGCTCGTTCTTCTTGTTCAGGAAAGTTTCCTTCACTTCCAACAGTTTTTTCTCTTTCAGTACACCGGCCTCTTTTTCTGCCGCAGACAACATTTCGTTGTATTTTCCCTTTGCCACATAACGGAAAACGGAATATCCTATGACGCCACCTATAACAAGTGCAGCCACGGCTACTATTGCGTAAATAATCATAAATTTAATTAAGTTTATATTATATAATATGTTAATATTCTCGTTGTCATTCACTGTCAGAGGACTTCCTCTATTTCCGAAGTAATCTTGGCGAGAATATCATCATAAGGAGAGGTGTCGTTGCGGTCCTTGTCCTTGACATAGCGCAAGGCTATGTCAATGAGAGCCATATAGAGCAGTTCCTTGTCGCTCTTCCGCCCCCTGAAGACCTGTGCGTAGTTATTCACCGTCTCTGTGATAAGTTTTGCAGCGTTGCGATAGAACTCCTCCTCGTCACGAATAATCGTCACGGGCAGCTCCATGTCGTAAACATGCAACCTTATGTGTAATTTGTTGTTGTCTCCTGCCATCTGCTTCGGTCTTTGGTTCAGTCCTGTCTGCCGCTGAGCAACGTGATGCATTTGTTAATGTCTCTTATGAGGCTTGCCACGCGCTTCTTGGCTCCGTCAAGGTCATCATCTGTAACTTCAAGCATTTTTGCCATTTTCAGCGAATTGTAGTCACGCTGCCATTGCTTGACCGTCTCCTCCAGTTGCCTTATCCTGGCATCGCGTTCATCAACCATCGAATACAATTCCTCATTCTCCTTTTTCATTTGTTTGAATTGGAGAATCATTTGCCTTGCACGAGTTGTGAACAGGGTTATGGTCTTTTCATTTGCAGCCATGCATCTACAATTTTCGACAAAAGTAGTGCTTTTTTGCCAATTCACAAAATTTCTATAACGGAATTTCGTATTTTTTTAGTATTCCGACTATTAAGATGCTTGGCTTAATGCTAAGATTGTGTCAATTCTGATCCTTGTTCGCCGGCTCTTTCTTTGCAAGAATGACTATTTGGTATACAAAGTCTGTCACCCATTTCTGTGAAAATCCGAGGCGCTTGTTATACTGCCGTACAGCCATCACTGCCTTCACCACGCCGGCATCCTTATAGTCATTCTTGTTGAATATGTCGTTCACGGTCTTCTCTGTCATGCCATATATCGCTTTCTTGAAGATGGACGGTAGGCGCAACTTGAACTTCATAAGGTTGCCCATAAGCATCATGAGGTCTTGCGAGAAGCCCTGGAATTGTATCATGTACGGTTGCACGTCCTGCAACTTGCGGCAATTTTTCTTCAGGCTTGTGTCAATCTCTTTGAAGAACCCGTCCTGCATCCCGTACATTTCCTTCATCATCTTGCGGCAATGGCTTTTCTCGCCAACCCCAAGTTTATTGTTGACCGTCGGCACTTTCAGTGTCGTCTTGAATGTCCTGAGGTCCGGAAGCCAGGCAAGGTTTGTTATTCCGATATTTGATGCCATAGAGGCCTGGAAATAAACCCTTACAAGAGTCATGTAATCTTCCATTCCCCCAATCTTGTTTTCTCCTCTTTCCTTGCGTTTGAAAATCTTATTGAAAAAACTCATACGGTCTTAAATTTTCGTGCAAAAGTACTCCTATTTTACGAAAATGCAAAATATTTAATCATATTTGTTGATTTACGATTGTTTTATCCGATTAAAATATTAACTTTGCAGCAAATTTCGCAAACAGGCTTTTTTTATTAAAGATTTTCAGATGAAAGGAATAGTTCTTGCAGGAGGAAGCGGCACACGCCTCTACCCGATAACGAAAGGTATAAGCAAGCAGCTGATACCGATATTCGACAAGCCTATGATATACTATCCCATCTCTGCATTGATGCTGGCAGGTATCAGGGACATCCTCATCATTTCGACACCTCACGATTTGCCGGGCTTCCGCCGGCTGCTCGGCGACGGAAGGGATTTCGGTGTCAATTTCGAATATGCGGAGCAGCCGTCGCCCGACGGACTGGCGCAGGCATTCATTATCGGCGAGAAATTCATCGGCAGCGAATGTGTCTGTCTCGTGCTTGGAGACAACATCTTCCATGGCGCAGGATTCACAGAGTTGCTGAAACGGAGCGTGGCAGATGCCGAGGACGAAGGCAAGGCAACCGTCTTCGGTTACTATGTCAACGACCCGGAAAGGTATGGCGTGGCCGAGTTCGATGCGGACGGGCGCTGCCTTTCAATCGAAGAAAAGCCAAAAAATCCCAAAAGCAACTATGCGGTCGTCGGGCTGTATTTCTATCCGAACAGCGTGGTTGACATCGCAAAGAACATAAAGCCAAGCGCGCGCGGAGAGCTTGAAATCACGAGCGTCAACAAAGAATATCTGAAACGCAAGAGCCTCAAGGTACAGACATTGCAGCGTGGATTCGCATGGCTTGACACGGGGACACACGACAGTCTGTCCGAGGCAAGCACGTTCATAGAAGTCATCGAGAAACGCCAGGGACTGAAAATCGCATGTCTCGAGGAGATAGCATACAACAATGGATGGATCGACAAAGAGCAGTTGATGGCGCTTGCGCAGCCAATGCTCAAAAACGAATATGGCCAATATCTTAAAGACCTTGCAAACGAATAAAACAAATCTGCAATAAAAAACAAACTTTTTATGGAAGAAAATAAGAACTACGACATTTCGAACATAACGGAGGAAGAAGAACAGTCGTCATTTAGTTTCGCATCTCTCTATGCAACCTTCATTCTCAACTGGAAATGGTTCTTGCTGTCGCTGATAATTTGCCTCGGCGTGGCTGCGGCATACCTTAGATATGAGACACCTATCTATCAGACAACAGCACAAATCCTGATCAAGGAACCGGAAAAAGGCTCTTCATACAGAAACAATACCCTTAGGAATACACTTGCAACCGGTATTGTAAACAACAACGAAGGAATACTCAACGAAATAGAAATTCTTAAGTCACAGCGACTTTCAGAGCAAGTGGTGAAAGACCTGAAACTGTATGTCAATTATAAAAGGCACGGACGTGTGAACGACGTGATGATGTACAAGGACAACTATCTGAACGTAGACTTAGACCCGGCAGGCCTGAAAAACCTCATAGGAGACATCGTCCTCGATATAAAACGCGAGAACAACACTTTCACAGTTGAGGGAACCGCAGGCAAAACCGAAATAAAACAGACGCTGAAGTTCCTCCCGGCATCGATAAAGACAAGTGTCGGGACTATCATGTTCACATCGAACCCGAACGCATCGCTGAAAGACGGAAATGCGATGACCGCCGTGATAACTTCTCCAAAGAAGGCTGCCGTTAAATATGTGTCGTCGATGAGCGTATCAAATAAAGAAGAGACTTCTATTGCGGTAATCACACTGAAAGACGAAAGTCCAAGCCGCGCCTCGGATTTCCTCAAACAACTTGCAATATGTTACAACCGCCAGGCAAACGACGACAAAAACCAGGTGGCATACCGCACGGAGGAGTTCATAAACAGCCGACTTGAGAAAATCAATGCCGAACTTAACAGCACCGAGGGAGAACTCGAAGCATACAAGAAACGCAACAGGATGGTGGAGCTCGACGTAAACAGTTCTGCCGCATTTGCAAACAGCAACGAGTTTGAAAAGCAACTGGCAACGGCAAACACACAGCTGCAACTGATGAACGAACTGAGTTCCTACATGAGGGAACCGGGGAACAAATATCAGGTCATCCCATCAAACGTCGGCCTGTCTGACGCCGCATCGACACAACTCATCGGCCGCTACAACCAAGTTGTCACAGAGCGCAACCGGCTGCTCAAGACCGCAAGCGAGTCGAGCCCGGTTGTGGCACCTCTGACCGACGAGCTGAACGACCTTACCCTAAGCATACAACGGGCTATCGGGCAGCAGCGCCGCTCTCTGGAGATACAACGCAACTCAATATCATCGCAATACGGGCAGTATTCCGGACAGATACAACAGACACCGGAACAAGAAAGAATACTGACCCAGATAGGACGCCAGCAGGAAGTGAAGTCTGGCCTATACCTCATGCTGCTGCAGAAACGAGAGGAAAACTCAATATCACTCGCAGCAACGGCAGACAAGGGCAAACTCATCGACGACCCGGCATTCGCAGGTATGGTAAGCCCAAAGCACAACATCGTTCTACTTATTGCCATAATTATAGCCATCGTACTGCCATCACTTATATTATACATCATAAGTCTGTTCAAATACAAGATAGAGGGACATGACGACGTGGCGAAACTCACAAAACTGCCGATAATCGCAGATGTGGCGGTTGCAAGCGAGACAGCAAAGACAAAGGCAGACATCGTCGTGCATGAAAACAGGAACAACCAGATGGAGGAGATATTCAGATCCATGCGCACAAACCTGCAGTTCATGATAAAAGAGGAAGAAAAGGTGATAATGTTCACCTCATCAACATCAGGCGAGGGAAAGACATTCAACGCAGCAAACCTTGCAGTGAGTTTCGCTCTGCTCGGGAAAAAAGTAGTTCTGGTTGGCCTCGACATAAGAAAGCCACGGCTTGCAGAGCTGTTTGAGATAAAAGACCATCACCACGGCATCACGCCACTGCTCATGCACGATGAGCCAACATGGGAAATGATACGCGAGCAGGTATTGCCGTCTGGCGTGAACGACAACCTCGATTTGCTCCTCGCCGGCCCTATACCGCCCAACCCGGCAGAACTTCTCACACGCGAATCCCTTGACAGGATAATCAACATCATGCGCGGCGAATACGACTTCATAATAATCGACACGGCGCCCGTCGGTCTTGTCACTGACACCATGCAGATAGGACGCGTATCAGACGCAACGGTGTTCGTCTGTCGCGCCGACTACACCCCGAAAGCAAGTTTCGACCTTATCAACGGTTTGGCAAACGATGGAAAACTGCCAAAGATGTCTGTGGTGATAAACGGCATCGACATGTCGAAGAAGAAATACGGATATTATTACGGATATGGCCGATACGGCAAATATGGCAAATACGGCCGATACGGCAGTTATGGAAAATATGGCAGTTACGGTAGTTATGGCAGGTATGGCAGTTACGGATACGGGCAATACGGCACCAGTCAATATTCGAATAAAAACGATGACTCAATAAAGTTGAAATAAACAAAATGGCATGTCTGACGGACATGCCATTTTATCAAATGAAACAAACGTTTTCTAAAAACACATATAATTTTATCGCAGTATGAAAAAAGAACTTAAGAAGGTGCTCGTGCTTGGCTCGGGCGCACTTAAAATCGGGCAGGCCGGCGAATTCGACTATTCAGGATCGCAGGCGCTGAAAGCTCTGAGGGAAGAGAGGGTGAACTCTGTGCTCGTGAACCCAAACATTGCCACAATACAGACAAGCGAGGGCATTGCAGACAAAGTTTACTTCCAACCGGTGAACGCGCACTTTGTCACGGAGATAATAAAAAGAGAAAGACCCGACGGCATACTGCTCGCTTTCGGAGGTCAGACGGCACTTAACTGTGGAACCGAACTTTACCTCAACGGCACACTAAAGAAATATGGCGTGGAAGTGCTCGGGACAAGCGTCGAGGCAATCATGGACACCGAGGACCGCGACCTATTCGTCAAGAGACTTGACGAAATCAAAATGAAGACCCCGCTGAGCCATGCCGTTAAGAACATGGACGACGCACTGAAAGCCGCACGCCAGATTGGGTTCCCTGTTATGATACGGTCGGCATACGCGCTCGGAGGACTCGGTTCAGGCATCTGTCCTGACGAGAAGACTTTCAAGAGCCTTGCCGAAAGCGCATTCACGTTTGCGCCGCAAATTCTCGTAGAGGAGAGCCTGAAAGGCTGGAAGGAGATAGAGTTCGAGTGCATACGCGACGCCAACGACCACTGCTTCACCGTGGCATCAATGGAGAACTTTGACCCGCTGGGCATACACACAGGAGAATCAATAGTTGTCGCACCGACATGCTCGCTGACAAAGGAACAGGTTGAGATGCTGCAGGACATAGCAAAACAATGCGTGCGCCACATCAACATCGTAGGCGAGTGCAACATACAGTTCGCATTCAATGCCGAGACAAACGATTACAGGATTATTGAGATTAACGCCCGCCTGTCGCGCTCCTCGGCTCTTGCCTCAAAAGCCACCGGCTACCCACTGGCATTCGTGGCAGCAAAGATCGCACTCGGCTACACCCTCGACCAGGTCGGAGAGATGGGAACTCCCAACTCGGCATACGTCGCACCGAAACTCGACTACATGATATGCAAGATACCGAGATGGGATCTCACGAAGTTCACCGGTGTCAGCCGGCTCATAGGTTCGAGCATGAAATCAGTGGGCGAGATAATGAGCATCGGACGTTCCTTCGAGGAAATGATACAGAAGGGACTTCGCATGATAGGACAGGGCATGCACGGTTTTGTAGGAAACGACCACACACGGTTCGAGAACGTCGACAAGGAACTCCGGAACCCAACCGACCTTAGAATATTCGCCATAGCGCAAGCACTTGAGGAGGGGTACAGCGTTGAACGGATAGAGCAACTCACCAAGATAGACGTGTGGTTCATTTCAAGGCTGAAGAACATAGTTGACATAAAACACGAGCTGCAGGAATACAACGCAATAGAAGACTTGCCCGACAACATGCTGCTGAAGGCAAAGCAGGCCGGATTCTCCGATTTCCAGATTGCGCGTTTCGTACTGAAACCAAAGAGCGGGAACATGGAGAAAGAGAACCTCGCCGCGAGAAACCACCGCAAGGAAAGAGGAATACTGCCATCGGTGAAGCGAATAAACACCGTGGCGAGCGAACACCCGGAACTCACAAACTATCTTTACTTCACTTACCTGCCACTCGTTGAGCCAACAAAGTCCGACAAGATGAGCACAAAGGAATGGCAAAGCATCGTGGATAAGACAGGAATAAACGTGCAGAACGACATTCCTTATTACAAGAATGAGAAATCAGTTGTCGTGCTCGGGTCAGGCGCATACCGCATCGGATCGAGCGTGGAGTTCGACTGGTGCTCGGTCAACGCGATAAAAACAGCACGCAAACTGGGCTACAAGTCGATAATGATAAACTATAATCCCGAGACGGTGTCAACCGACTATGACATCTGCGACCGCCTCTACTTCGACGAGCTTTCACTGGAGCGCGTGTTAGACGTAATCGACCTCGAGCAACCGCGTGGAGTGATTGTCAGCGTCGGAGGACAGATACCCAACAACCTCGCCATGAAACTGCACCGCCAGAGCATACCGGTGCTCGGAACGAGTCCTGTGGATATTGACCGCGCTGAAAACCGCGACAAGTTCTCGGCAATGCTCGACAAACTGGGCGTTGACCAGCCAGCATGGCGCGCCTTGACATCCATCGACGACATAAAGGAGTTTGTCTCCGAGGTGGGCTTCCCGGTACTGGTGCGCCCGTCGTACGTCCTTTCCGGCGCAGCAATGAACGTATGCTACGACAACGAGGAACTGGAACGTTTCCTAAAGATGGCTACCGAGGTGTCAAAGGAATTCCCAGTCGTGGTGAGCCAGTTTATGCAGGAAACGAAGGAAATAGAGTTTGACGCCGTAGCCGACAAAGGCAAAATTGTGGAATATGCAATATCAGAGCACGTGGAATATGCCGGAGTGCACTCCGGGGATGCCACACTGGTGTTCCCGGCACAGCACCTGTATTTCTCCACGATACGCCAGATTAAGAAAATTTCGCACAAGATTGCCGAGGAACTGAACATATCTGGACCTTTCAACATACAATACCTTGCAAAGAATCGTGAGTTGAAAGTCATTGAGTGCAACCTGCGTGCATCACGCTCCTTCCCGTTCGTGTCAAAGGTGTTGAAGTGCAACTTCATCGAGACGGCAACGAAAATACTGCTCGACGCTCCTTACGAGAAACCTGACAAGAGCGAGTTTGACATAGACCGCATTGGAGTGAAGGCCTCGCAGTTCTCCTTCGCAAGGCTGCAGAATGCCGACCCGGTGCTTGGCGTTGACATGTCATCGACCGGAGAGGTGGGATGCATCGGCGACAACCTGCACGAAGCGCTGCTAAACGCGCTCATAGCCACAGGCTACAAACTGCCGAAACGAGAAGGGGGCGCAATACTCATATCGTCAGGAGCCGCAAAGGGCAAGGTGTCACTCCTCGAGCCAGCACGCCTGCTGGTAAAGAATGGCTACAGGATTTACGCGACACCAGGCACGGCAAGGTTCTTCAAGGAAAACAACGTGGAGGCAACAGCGGTGGCATGGCCCGATGAGGAAGGTGAAAACAAAGTGATGGACATGATTGCCAGACACATGTTCGACCTCATCGTCAACGAGCCGAAAAATCACTCAAGCCGTGAGTTGACAAATGGCTACCGCATACGCCGTGGCGCAATAGACCACAACATACCGCTGTTGACAAACGTACGGCTCGCAAAGGCATTCATCGAGGCGTTCTGCACAGTGCCACTTGAAGAAATCAAGATTAAGAGCTGGCAGGAATACAATTCCTGATTTGCCCAGCAAGAAACGCATTCAAGGCGAAATCCATACCCGCTCCAAAATAATTGGAACAGGTATGGATTTCACTTTAACCCAAATGTCAGCTACGCTGAAGCTCTACGGAAAACGCTCACTTCATTTCCCTCGGCATACCTATGCAGCCGCTCGGCATCTGTATATGAACGAGATTGCATACGGTGGGGGCAATGTCGGTGATGTGAACCTCTTCTGCTGACGACCCATGCGGAACGCCCCACCCCATCAGCACGAACGGTATGTGACAGTCGTATGGGTTCCAACAGCCGTGTGTCGTACCCTCATCTATCTTGCCGCGCACGCCATACACAGCAGGCTTCAATATCAACTGTATGTCTCCGCTGCGTCCATTGTAGTAACCGTTGTAAATCTTCTCACGGATATATGTGGGAACACTGGCGGCGGAAATATCCTCAAGGTCAACGACATTTGAAACGAGCGGACGCTGCCTGAAATATTCCATTATGTCTTGCTTCAGCGTCTTGAAATCGAGACCGGCGGCAGCCTTGCGGTCTATGACAACCTTATAGTCCATTATACATTTCACAATTCCGACTCGTCCGGCATATTTTGAAGCAAGATATTTGTTGACCCCATCCTCCTCACGGTCCAGCAAGAAGCCATCGGCTGGTATCTTATGTTCCTGATTTTGCAGTATGCCGTTAGACGCGCCATGGTCTGCTGTGAGAAAGGCAACATACTCTCCCTTGCCGATCGTCTGGTCGAGATAGTTGAACATGTCAGCCAGTTGCTTGTCAAGTTCCATATACATCTCGTGGGTTATGTCAGCATGAGTTCCGAAAGCGTGTCCCACGATGTCGGTGCATGAGAAACTTATGCAAATCATGTCTGTCTCCCCACGCTGACCGAGACGCTCCCCTGCTATTGCGCGCTTCGCCATTTCCTCCACTATGCGATTCCCGTATGGTGAGTACTGCACAAGGTCAATCTGTTTTGTCAGTTTGTGCGAGCCAACCTCCACAGGTTTCATTTTCTTCACCTCTTCAGCAATCTCCTTGTTGTAATCATCGACCCATGAAGGCAACGACTGCATGTAATAAGTCGAGGAAACAAACCGCAATCCCTTCTTGTCGAACCAATATGCCGCATCTGCCGAATGTCCTGCTGGCAAAATGGCTGCGCGATCCTTGAACGAAACCCCAATAACCTTTGATTTCCAATTCGTTGCAGTTTTCAGTTCGTCACCAATTGTTGTCGTGAGCAAATTGTGTGGCGACATTTTCCCTGCATCAGTATTGCTGCCGACGGTCTTGACGGTACTGTCACTTGTGCAATATATAATTTTTTCATCAATGAGAAAATTGTTACCGGCAATGCCGTGAATGGCAGGAACGGAGCCTGTGTATACAGACGTGTGACCCACTGCCGTTACAGATGGTATATAGTTTATCTGGCAATCATCGAAAGAATAGCCTTCGGACAGCATTCGCCTAAATCCACCGCTTGTGTATTCGTTGTAGAAACGACAGAGATAGTCCCACCTCATCTGGTCCACAGCAATGCCCACGATAAGTTTTGGCCTCAACTCCTGATCACTTCCCGCCATCGACGGGATTGTGAACAATGCTGCAAACAGAAACGAAATAACCCTTGTTTTAGATAACATGATGTTTGATGATTATGAATTATGAATAATTGTCATCTTGTCAATGAGAACTTAAGCGCGAAGCCAAAATCCTGCGTTGTTGTCGGATAACTGCTTGAGGTGAGTAGCGGAGTGTTTGTCTGACAGTCGTAGTAAAAACTCATTGTGAGCAGTCGCGAGAGAGTGTAGTCGGCGTTGAATGCCAGTTTGAACGCAGTATTGCCGGACGATGCGGAACTTGTCATCGATGCAATGTCGCGCACGATGGCAGCCTGTCTGCGGTAACTTATGTCAAGACGCAGGTTTAGGTCATGGCTTATGCCCTTTGTCTTTGATGTTGCCTTGTTCCCGCCGCTCTGGTTATCATTATCGTTATCGCCGTTTTTCCTCGAAGACTTTACCAGCCTGTGGTTTCTGCCACCGAACAACTTGAAATCGTTTATCTTGTAGCCCATGCCAGCCACCCAGTCGTTGCTGTATGCCTCGCTGATCTGCACGCTCGTCATTGACAGGGAAAGGTTGCGCGTCTTGCGGTATTCCAGTTTGCAAGTCATATTGTTTCGCAACGTCACATCAATACCGAGCAATGGTGAGAATGCCTCCGTGATGCTCACCGCAGACACATTATACATTGACGACGGCACGGGCAGCGACGTTGTTGCATCAGTGATGAAGCCCAGGCCGTTCATATATTCCATGAAGGTGCTGTATGTGCTGTATGACCCGACCGAATATATGCTCTTGTATGAATGGTTCAGGTTGACACTCTTGAACACATCTCGGAACCAAGGCAGCTGCGACAATCCACTGTATCGTATGGTCCAGTTGGGCAGCAGTTTTGCCAACGTCGGGAAAATGTTAAGCGACGAGCCTCCACTACCGGTATAGGCAGAGAGGAAAGCCGGTATCAGCACGTCGGAGTTGTAAAGCCCTAAGCGGCCTTCAGCAGCCTCCGACGAATAACTCTTGCCTGCAAGTGCGGAGTTGGCGGGGTATGGCACGCCTTCGTACTGCGCCTCCACACGATTGCGGAAACCTTCGAGAGAGCGACAGAAGCGTTCAAACGAAGGAGAATGATAGCCGCTTTGTGCCGAGCCGATTCCCTCGAACGCGCTCTTAAGCGATATAGTCGTCATGGTGAAAGTGCCGCTTCGCGTTGTCGGCCGTCCATCATACATATACTGAATGCTGCTTGCCCGGTTCTCCGTGCGTGCGGCGTTAAGGTCAATCTTCAGGTTTTTTACCGGCTCGAGCGTCATTCTAAGCTGAAGGTCGATGTTGCTGTTTGTCGTTGCCGGTGTGGCCACGCTGTCATTCATCAACAGCCATCCGTTTCTTGCCGCCTTGTCAAGATAACCATCACCAGTCAGCCCGAACGCGAAATCAAGTCCGGGCGACAATATGTCACCACGGCGCTGACCGAAGAAGTCCCCCACGGAAGGCAGGAATCCCGGCAATGACATCGAATACTGGTTGCGGTAGGAAAGACTCACGGAGCGCACCATCATCAAAACGCGCGCCGCGCACTGTGCCGTCCTGTACCATCCCTTATCCTCGAGCGAAGGCTTTGCGGTAACAGTAAGTTTCAACGTTGTCGCCGTGTCCACCTTTGATGTGATCCTTATCTGATCCTTCCCCACAGACTTGTATCTTATAGGGAAAAGTTTGCCATCGCCTGTCCTTGCCGACACAATGAGCCGCTTGGTCTTACGCCCGTGGCTCACAGTGATGACTGTGTCTGGCAGGAGCGTTATCTCCTTCTCGAAAGTGTTCTTGTTCTTCGGCAGTTCACTTTTCTCCTTGCCGTTCCCGGCTTTTTCATTCTTCTTGTTATTCCTCGGTTTCTTCTTATCGCGGGCAACATTATTCGTCTTGCTGAAGCGTTCGTTTGCCTTCTTGAGAAACGGTATATTATTGTAAAGCCGCTCCATGTTGAGCGTTCCGTTGATGCTGAGGTTGCGGTTGTTGCTGATGGTGTTCCCGAGCGATGTGCCATCCTCGAGATCCGTTCCGCGCACCCAGTTGTATGTTGCCGTGTAGTTGGCATCGGCATTAACCCAGTTGAATATCGGTATAAGGTTGAGTGGCAACTGATAAGACAGCGAGAACGACTGGTTGTAGTCAAGCGGTGTTCCGAAATGCCGCAGCGATGTCTTCACGGAGTCCTTCCATGCAGTGTACCGGTCGGGGTACAAATCCTTGTTGATAGGTGTGTATGGTTCCTCTATCTCAGCGTGCGTCGCGCTCTGGAAGTTCATGTGTATGTTTTTTGTTATGTCCCATCGCAACGTGAAGTCGCGGTTCCAAAGGAATTGCTCGCTGAAAGTCAGCGGCAGTTGCGAGCCACTGAGATTTTCCATGTCACGTTCCTGCATCTCATAGTAGTTCCTTAGTATCTCGGAATTGAAGGCAACGTTCTGCGGCAGCCAGTAGAATCCGAAATGTTTAAGTATGTCAAACCATTTGCTTTTGCTCTTAATGAGTTTCTTGAAAGGTTCGAACGGCTTGTAAACCGGTGTGTAGCTGTAGCCCATTGCTCCGCGCCAGTTGTCCTCCTTCTCATACACTGTTGTTTCCCCGGAAGTCCGGCGGTGGCTGTGGCTGTAAGAGAAGCTGAAGTTCGCAGGGTCGTATGGCATGGGGTGCCCCTTCGTCGCTATCCCGAAGCGCACGTTTGACAGCGAGAAGTTGGTGCTTGTGGTCTTTGTCACCGCAATGCTCTCTATCGAGTCACGCTCGTGTTTGTCGCCTGCCGCATCAAGCGCTTCATCGAGCCGCATGTCGGTGTCAAGCGGATTGTACTTCGGGCGTGTCTCTTCCTTTGTCACCGAGTAGTACAGTGGCGCCGACACTTTCGCCTTGTCCGGGAAGAACTTGCCCAGTTCTATGTTGGCGGTGACGCTGTATGTCTTGTAGTTGTCCTGCGAACGCTCCATGACGCCATCCTCAAGCCCGCCGAAGCCTTCGCTCATATACTTGCCTGTTGCGTTCACCGTGCCGACATCGCTCAGCTGCACGTTCATCGCAGCCTGTGCCGCCCATCCCCCCTCGTTGTTGTATTCCATCAGGCGGAGTTCGTTTATCCACACCTCACCCGACTTGTTGTTCTGGTCAAGGTTGCGCACTCCCACGATCATCGTCTTCACCTCGCCAAGTGTCGGGTTGCCCATTATCGTGACTCGGTTGTTGGGACGGTTGTTGTCGTACTCGCTATACTCGCGGTTGTATGAAGCCGTTCCGGTTGCCCGTGCCTTGTTCCGTGCTTTCTTAAGATCCGTGAAGACACTCATGTCAATGTCGAGCATGTTCTCCTCCGGCCACACCGCACGGCAGTCTGCTGCCGAGTAGCGGTCGTAAATCCCGGCGGGAGTGAGTTTCAGGGGAATTAGATACTCGTAGTAGTTGCTCTTGTAGTCGCTTCCGAGCCTGATGAAAACAGCGAGCTGATTGTCGTGCAGGTTCGTCACGTTGTTCTCGAACGCGTTTGCATGTACGAACATCTGTAACCGCTTGTACTGACGCAAGTCAATCGTGGTGTTTTTATACACCGCTTTCGACTCCTCGTTCGACAGGTTGTTCACCTGCATTGCCAGAGCCTGCTCGTTGCTCTCGGTGAGTTGCGGCTGCGTTGGGTCCTGTTCCCTCCTTATTCCCGGGGGCAGCACATAGTTGACAGGGGTCTTGTCGTTGTTCTCCTCAATGTTGACGGCGCTGACTGCCATCCTGCCCGAACCGCCTGCACCCAGCTGCTGCTGATAAACACGCCACTCACCGCGCACAAGGTCGAGGCTACCAAAGCGCAGCACAACGGGACGCTCAAAGCCCGTGAGGAACATGCGCATGAAACGTATAGACGAGAAATCGGATATGTTGCCGACGCGGCTGGTGAACTCGCGTATCGGTATCCTGAACTGATACCAGTAAACCGTCTCCTTGTTCCCGTTGCGCAGCTTGCGTGCAGCCTCACGTTTGTCAACGATGAAGTTCTCGCCCACCACAAGGGAATCCGGATGTATCGCAATCCTGTACTGGTAATATTTCTCATACTCGTTGAGTGTGTAGTCCTGGTTTATATCCTCCACGTCCGGCGTTGTCTTGTATGACGTGTCGTAACTCTCGGTGCGCGTGTCGTTATCTGGTGAATTTCCTTGCGGCATGTTTATGCGTTTGTAGCGATGGAGTATCGGCGCTTCCATCTGGTCAAGGTCACGGCCACGGTAATAGTGGTAGTCATCGTTGGCAGGGTCTGCCATTATACTGTCGAGTGCTGCTCCTGTCACATTCTGCCTCACGGCTGCAAGATATTCCTGATATGTCTTGAATTGTTTCTCCTCATCGTTTGTTAGTCCATTGTACCCCACGTCCTGCAACTGGCGCGAGCCTTTTGTTGTCGCGAACGCGTATGTCACCGTTGACTGCGTCGGTATCTTGCCCCACTGCGTAGTGGTGAAACTCTGCGAGCCGTCCACAGGCATACCGCTCTCGTAGAATTTCTTTCCATCACGCAGAATATCCTCGCTCACCTCGCCAAGGTTTATGAACATGTCTCCACTGTGCTGCGCAGCCGTTCCGTCCTGGCGTGAATAGATGAACGGGTCGAGCATCCAGAACTCGATATACTCTATGTTTGCAGCCTCGAAGTCATTGGTGTCGAGTTTTCGCATCATGCCGCCCCACCGCTGCCGTGGATTTGGCAGCGTGCCATCGCTGTTGAGATGCGGGTCGAAATTGTATGCCCCGCGTTCCGATGGATAGAAGGCAAGGTTTAGTATGGGCAATGTTGATGTCGCACCGTTGTAACTGCTCTGGTCTCGGTTTGGATAAAGTTCGTCAACATATACCTCGCGCACATAATGGTTTGACAGTTGGTTAAGGTCGCTCTTGATGTGTCCCGGTGTGAGCGACGAGGAGCGGTTGGTGAACAGCCTGTCGATGTTATACCACGAGAGCAAGGCGCGGTTGTATCCGCTTGCGAGCGTTGTCTTGTCGTTGTATTCCTTGAACATCGTAGGCACGCTCGACATTATCCACGATGTCGGCGTACTTACGTCGATGGCATTTTTGGTGTTCTCGAAGTCATCAAGATAAGACGCGTTGTCCTGCGTGCCCCTCGCCCTGCCGGCTATCAGTTGCGCGAACTCTCCGTTGAACGAGATCTGCGACGGCTGAGTGCAGTGCAGGAATGGTATTTTGTCGAGCAGGTTTGTTAGCCACTGGCTCTCGTGCTTCCAATTGATGTTCACTCCCCAGATAGTGTTGTTCAGCGGTTCGCTTCCCATCGCGACCTTAGTAGTTAGAGCCTGCTCGGAAAGGTGCTGGAACGTTCCGCTGAGTTGCAGGTTCTTTGAGAAGTCATACTGCCAGTTGAGGCCTATCATCGTCTTCCGTTCCTGCGCGAAGTCACTCTGGCTCTCAAGACTAACGTTAACTGCAGTCCCCGCGTCGATGATGCTTTGATTAAGTATTGTGACCTCCCCGGCAGAATAATCCACACTGTAGTCGCTTCCCTCGTTCAGCGTCACCCCACCGGCCGTCACAACAACAGACCCCTGTGGGACGTTGTATGCCCCGAGCGAGATGACGTTTGCCGACGTGCCACGGAACTGACCCTGAAGTATATACTTGTCCTTCTCCGCAATCTGCTTTGCCACGGTCTTTGTGGAATCGTACAGTTCCGTGAAGCAGTATTTGCTTGCCACGGTGGCATCTACACCTCTCTGCGTTAGATAATTGTAGAGGTAACGTCCGAAAGGCTCTGCTGCCGGCAGGAACACACGCCCGTTGCTCACTGTGTATCCTTCGACGAAATCGAAATAGCCATTGGGATGTGGCTTCATGTTGTTGTCAAGACGATCCGCCCCTAAAACCTTTATCAGCATTTGGTCTTTCACCTGCGGTTCCGGTATGTACGACAGATAAACTCCTGCGGTGTCGCTCTGGAATTTCACGTCAAGCCTGAACTTGTCTTTCTCCACCGATGATGCGAGATAATACACGTTCTTCATCATCAGGTTCCAGTTCGCCTGGCCAGGGTTATTGCTTGTGTTCTTGAGTGATTTGACGAACAGGGCCTGCGACACGTCAGTTATGTCACTTGCAAACTCACCAACCTGGTATGTAACTCCGCCGTATGTGTATTCGTATGCCACGGCAAGCACCTGGTCGGTTTGCAACGCGGTGCGCAGGGATATATAGCCAAGAGCCTGATTCACGGTGTATTCCGACGGGTTGAGAAGCCGCGCGCTCTGTAGTTTCTCATAGTCAGTTCCTCCGGTGAACGTGCCGTCAAGCACACTTGATGACATGTCGATGTTTCGCGCGTCAGAGTATGTTGTCGTCAAGTCGGAATAAATGCTGTTTGCCGAGTTCGACGGTATTGTTCCTGAAGTTCCCTCGCCAAGTTCCGTCATTGCGATGATGTTGCGCGTGTTGGTTGTCGTTCCCGTCTTGTTTGTCACCCACACCTCTATCCTGTTGAGTGTCACGCCAGTTGTCAGGTTTGGCAATGTGCGCATCGACACGTCGTAACGGTCGCGGAAATAGAACGCCAGGAAAAAGTGGCGGTTTTCCTCGTAGTTGGCTGCATCAATTTCAAATGGTGTCAACTGCACTCCTCCTCTCGATGAGACACTCTTTGATGATGACTTTTTCTGTGACAGCACAGTCTGCAGTTTCAAACGCCCGAACTGCCAGTCTGTGCGGATTCCGAACAGCGACGATGCTCCCCTCACCAACGAAGAGTTGCTCGGCAGCGACACGTTGCCACCTTCCACGAGTTTTATTATCTCGTCTTCCTTTCCCTCATATTTCAACTTTATTTTCTGGGCATCAAAATCAAACGTGGCATCCGTGTTGTAGTTTAGGTTCATGTTCACCTTGTCGCCCACCTTGCCGTTCATGTTAAGGTTTATCTTCTCGTCGAAGTCCATCGATGTAGTCTTGCGGTGACGTATCGGCAACGAAGGGTTGTCTATGTTCTTCAGTGTCGCGCCGAACTTCAGTTCTGCCGTACCCTGCGTCTTTATGCGCACTCCTCCCGGACCGAAAATCTTCTCCGCAGGTCCCAGGTCGAAGTGCATGTCACTGAAATCGAATTTCTCCTTGCCTTGCTTCTGAAGTATTTCACTGTTCTTCGCGCGGTAAAAACTGTCACGTTCCTGTTTTTCGCTCCACCGCCTGTACTCATCGGGAGTCATCATTATTGGCGCATTGACGTATGTGTCGCCTATTTTCGAGCCAATGACATACCTGTCCAGAGTATCGTTATACACAACGTTGTGCATCAGGTTGTCAGGCAGTTTCAGATCTGCCGTGTTACGGTTTAGGTCGTCAAACGTTATCGGCGATATGCGCTGTATCTTCCAAATAGGGTTTAGCAAAGAGTCTGGTATCGAGTCCTCGTTGTCTATAACGAGTTCGTGAATGTCTTTTTTGTCGTCTTTCCCGTTATTTTTCTTGTTTTTGTCGTCAGGTGACGTTTGCTGTTTGTCGCCACCCCGTCTCCTCGTCAAGTCGTCCTGAAGAAATGGTGCCACATTCCATGCAAGCACGTTGATGCTTACAGCCGCCAATAACAATATGTATATTTTCTTCAGGTTGTTCATCCTTATTTGCTGAGAACTATCTTATCTGCTTCAATGCGAGTTTCACCACTTGCTCAACTGGCAGTTCCGGTTGTTCTTTGAGTATTGCCACGACCACCTTTGCCGACGGCGCGGGAGCGAATCCCAGCATTGTCAGGGCACTGACCGCCTCGTCCTTCACCGGACTTGTTGCTGCCGCAGATTGTTCTCCGGCCGATGCTGACAGTTCCTCGGCTATGCCAGACGACACGACCTTGTCTTTCAGGTCAACTATTATGCGCTGCGCGGTTCGCAGCCCTATGCCCTTCACGCTTTTTAGCATGCGTTCGTTTCCCGAAGATATTACGTTGCATACTTCTGCAACGGTCATTTCAGATAGTATCATGCGTGCTGTGTTTGCACCAACGCCAGACACCGAAATTAGCAGCAAGAACATCTCGCGCTCTTTTTTCGTAACAAAGCCATACAGCGCATAAGCGTCTTCGCGTATAGCCTCATACACCCACAGCCGCGTCTCTTTTTTGCCCTTAACAGCACTGTATGTGTTGAGCGATATGTTCAATCCATAACCCACCCCATTCACATCCACAACGGCAAAGGCTGGAGTTAGGTCAACAAGTTCGCCCTTCAAGTATTCAATCATCTGTCTTTTTATATTGTATATATACATCATTATTAACGCGGGTAATTATCTTTTTATTGCATTATAAGAATTTTTCCTGTGTTTTATTTTGTTTTAGAGCATAATTATATACTTTTGCAACAAATAAAACAAAGGGAATAAAATATGAAGAAGACAAGAGCAGCCGTAGTGGGCTACGGAAACATAGGACGCTTCGCACTCGAGGCTCTCGAGGCGGCACCTGATTTTGATGTGGCAGGCATCGTGAGGCGCAAAGGCGCGGAGAACAGACCGGCAGAACTGGCACAATATGACGTTGTGAGAGACATCAAAGAACTGAAAGACGTTGACGTGGCAATACTTGCAACGCCGTCACGCAGTTGCGAGGAATATGCGCGGGAAATCATTCCATTGGGAATAAACACCGTTGACTCGTTCGACATTCACAGCGAGATACGTGGCTACCGCGACAGGATGATGAAACTGAACAAGGAGACTGGAACTGTCAGCGTAATATCAGCAGGCTGGGACCCGGGATCGGACAGCGTTGTAAGGACAATGATGCAGAGCCTCGCACCGAAGGGAATAACATACACCAACTTTGGCCCAGGTATGTCGATGGGACACTCTGTCTGCGCGCGATCGAAGGACGGTGTTACGAATGCGCTTTCAATGACAATACCGCTCGGCGAGGGAATACACCGCCGCATGGTATATGTTGAACTTGAAAAGGATGCCACGATTGAGAATGTTGCAGCGGAGATAAAGGCCGACCCGTACTTTTCAAATGACGAGACACATGTCTTTGCCGTGCCGTCGGTTGACGAACTGCGCGACATGGGGCACGGCGTTAACCTGATACGGAAAGGAGTAAGTGGTAAAACGCAGAACCAACGCATCGAGTTCAACATGAGCATAAACAACCCGGCACTGACAGGACAGGTCCTCGTAAACGTTGCCCGCGCATCAATGCGCCAGCAGCCTGGATGCTACACTATGATTGAAATTCCCGTAATCGACCTGCTGCCAGGCGAACGTGCCGACATAGTGGAGCACCTTGTGTGAACATTCGCCACATGTGAAAGAAAAGGCGTTGAGCGAAATCGTTATTGTATCAAATAACAGGTATTCGCTCAACGCTCTTTAGTCAATTATTGCCAATCGCAGAAATCAGTTATCCTCGGCAAACAACGGATCGTCTGGTGTAAGCATTACTGGTTTCTGCTGTGCTTCCTTCAGGAGTTTCGCAGGCACGTATTTCTTGTCAACAACAAGCCGGAACATGTATTCGTTGAACCAGTCGTTGGTCATAATAAGGCATCCCTTTTGGCCGTAATCTGCCCCCCAAGAATTTTCCACCTTCCATTTCATAGGCTTCCCGCTTGCATCGAGGTCAACGGCAGTCAGCGTCATTGCGTGCGTAGAGCCGCTGTCGAACGTAGATATTCGCTGCGCCTTGTTCATTGGGAATGTGGTGCCAAGCAACGACTCATAGTCAAAATTGTCGAGTGCCAGCAGCCCTTTCTTGCGGTCGAGTTGCTTGCCGACATCATAACTGCTGTACATCTTGTGACCATCTTTCAGCGATGCTATTGCCAGTCCTGCAATCTCTTCCATCGGGAGGTTGAGATACACCCAGTTATGTCCGTCGTAAGTGTGGCGGTCATACTCCACCTCGTATGTCTTGTGATACTCATGACGCGGGTCGTTCATAACCATTATGAAAGTGCCGTTGAGCGAGTTGCCAACCACCTCGCGGTAGAACTCCTGCGGAGTGTAATTGTGCGGAGTGCCAACCGTCACGCCATCCTTGTTCTTGAAAGCGTAAGAGAAGTTCTGGGGAGGATTGCCGAGCATAAGCGTCAGCATGTGATACACCACGCCAAGCATCTCTGTCTTTTCATCACCAATCTGCTTCTTGCTCTTTCCCTTTGCAACCATGTCGCGCAGGAGCAGTCCCTGCTCGCGCAGTTTGCTCATCAACAGCGAGCGCATCTTCGACGTGTTTTCGGCACTGTATGTTTCTGGCATGACGGACATCGGCACAAGCCCATACTTCTCCGTAAGGTCGGCGACACCGCAGAACGTACCTCCGTCGGCAATGGGGTTCTTGAAAAAGAACTGCACCTTGGGGTCATCTATTGGCAGTTTGCCCGTGTCAACAACGCCTTGCAAGAAAAGGTTGGCCTTCTCCAGCTGGTCATAGAAGAACAGATAGGCATGTGAGAACTCCACCCTCAGCGAATCGGTTCTTTTTGCAAAGTTGGAACGCAGCACATTGAAGCCGCTGAACATCCAGCACCTGCCAGAACTCTTCTGGTCGTGTATGCTCTGTGCATCGGTCTCCACACTGAAATGCGTGTCCAGATCTGCATTGCTTGCAAAACTCTTTGCAAGGTTGTCTATGTTGTTTCCTGCCATCGCATTGAACAACGCCACGTCGGAAGCCGTGTTCAGTTGGTGTTTCACTATCATCTGCAACATTTCTGTTGAGATACCTCCGCCTTTTGTCTGTGCCGAGGCAGAATACGAGAAAGTTATGGCTATTGCCGGCACGAGCAACAAGTTTGCCATTCTCACGAATTTGTTTTTCTTTGTCATTGTTTTCAAGTCACAAAAGGGTGTGCCTGTTACGGCACGCCCTCATTACGGTTAAATATCATCATATCCCAGGCTTTTCAAAGCAAGCAGGAACATTTATGTCATCATTGCAAATCAATCTATCACGACTGTTGTCCAGCCATGCTTGTCTTCCTCAATGCCATACTGGATATTACGCAGGTGATTGTATAGTTTCTCGGAAAGAGGACCTGGTTTTCCGTCCTTTGAAATAACATAACTTTTTCCTGTTTCAACATCGTCTATGCGTGATATTGGGCTGATAACAGCAGCCGTGCCGCAGGCGCCAGCCTCCTCGAATGTTGCGAGCTCTTCTTCCGGAATAGGCCTGCGCTCCACTTTCATGCCCAAGTCTTCCGCAACTTGCATAAGGCTCTTGTTAGTTATAGAAGGCAGGATGCTCGTCGATTTCGGCGTAATGTATGTGTTGTCCTTTATGCCAAAGAAGTTGGCTGCGCCACACTCGTCGATATATTTCTTCTCCTTTGCATCGAGATAGAACTCACACGCATATCCGAGTTCGTGAGCCTTTTTGTTTGCGAACAGCGAGGCTGCGTAGTTTCCACCTACTTTATAAGTACCTGTTCCAAGTGGGGCAGCACGGTCGTGGTCACGGACGATTACATAAGGATTCGTTGAGAAACCACCCTTGAAGTATGGACCCACTGGTGTAACCAATATCAGGAAGAGATATTCTTGTGCAGGATGCACACCAACCTGCGCGCTCGTACCTATGAGCAAAGGACGTATATACAGCGTTGCACCACTCTCATACGGTGGTATCCACTCCTGGTTCAGGCGAACTACTTTCTTGACCATTTCGCAGAACAGTTCTGTCGGGAGTTCCGGCATAACAATGCCACGGCATGTTGACTGCAGACGCGCAGCATTCTCCTCCATGCGGAACACGCGCACCTTGCCGTCAGGACAACGGTATGCCTTCAATCCCTCGAAAGCCTCCTGCCCATAATGAAGACTCGTTGCCGCCATGTGCAGCTTGATATACTCGTCGGAGCTTACTTCTATTTCGCCCCACTTACCGTTGCGATAGTAGCACCGCACGTTGTAATCAGTTGGCATATAGCCGAAAGACAGATTTGCCCAGTCTAAGTTTTTCATAGCTTACAATGATTTTATAATGTTATATTGGTGCAAAAGTAACAAAAATAACATACAATCGCAAGTTTTTCATTGACTTTTTGTTTTTTTTCGTTACTTTATAGATACTTGTGCCGTGTAAGTTAAAAATCAGTCATTTGACAGCATTTTCTTTATTTCGTCATCCGTCTTGGTGAGGCGGTCACGGCATAGTTTTATAAGCTGCTGCGCTCTTTTCAACTGTGTTGCCATGTCATCTATGCCAACCTCGTCATTTTCCATCCGTGCGACAATCTGCTCCAGTTCCTTCAGTGCGTCTTCGTATTTCACCATATTATAATATTTTATTTGTTTTCCCTGGTTTTCTTATTCGTTTCCTTGAGACAACGGTTGAACGAACCGAGCCATTCTCCACCCTCGTCTCTATACTGTCTCCCGGTTTCAGTCCTGAAACGTCGCGGACAACCTTGCCTTCATGCGTTGTTATGCTGTAACCTCTTTTCAGAAGTAATTCCGGGTCGAGCGACATGGCACGCTGCCCAAGCATCTGCAGGCGGTGCTTCTCGCCGGTAATCATACGTTCGGGCAATATGCTAAGACTGCCGTGTATGGCATCCAACTTATGCCTTTGAACAGATACTGTGAGTTGTGCGGCGGCTATTATTTCGCGTAGCATTAATGCGATGTTGTTTTCATGCCTTTCCTTCACCAGCGAGAACAGCGATGGTATTTTCTGCGACACCCTCTGCAGCCTCATCTGTTCCATGTCCATCCTTTGCTTCGCGCCGGCGGCCAGCACGCCCTGTGCATATTGTAGGAAGTCCCACACGCGTTTCAGGTTGTCTACAAGAAGCGCTGCGGCAGCCGTCGGTGTCTTCACGCGTGTGTTGCTCACCATGTCGAGTATGCTCTCGTCGCGCTCGTGCCCTATGCCGGTGATAATTGGAATCGGGAACTGCGCAACGTTCTCGGCAAGCGCGAGCGTGTCGAAGCCTGACAGGTCGCTTGTTGCCCCGCCGCCTCTTATAATAACGACACAATCCGGGGCTACATCTTCCGTCTGTGAGGCATCATATATTGAGTCAAGTGCTGCAATTACGCTCTGCTCAACATTTTCTCCTTGCATTATGGCTGGAAAAAGACGTGTGACAAAACTGAAGCCGTAGTCATTGTTCCCAAGTTGTTTCACGAAATCACCGTAGCCTGCCGCGTTGGCACTGCTGATAACCGCAATGTTACGGCAGAACGGCGACAACGTGAGTTCCTTCTGCAAATCAAACACCCCCTCCTCCTTCAGCCGTGCGATTATCTCCTGACGTTTGCGCGCCATGTCGCCAAGCGTATATGTTGGGTCTATGTCGCCTATTATCCACGAGAAGCCGTATGCGGGGTGGAAACTGGCTCTTACGAGCATCAGTACCTTCATTCCTGCATTGAGACGCAGCCCCGTCACTTTCTCGAAATGTGGCGACACGATGCTCCATGTCGCCTGCCAGCATTTTGCCGAGGCTCTCGCAACGGGCGTGTTTGAGCCTTCCGACTTCTCAACAAGGTCGATATAGCAATGCCCCCGGACGACGCGGAGTTCAGATATTTCCGCCTCAACCCAGTATTCGCGCGGCATTCCCGCATCTATAACCTCCGCGAGAATCTGGTTAAGTTCGTACAGCGACAGCGTATTCCTCATATAACATTGTTGTATAACCGAATGCAAAGATAATAATAATCCTGAAATGAGCAAAATAAGAGAAGAACTATACCTATAAGTCGTGTTTTTTTAGTGGTATGTTGATTAGTGTTGGTAACGGCTGTCTCAATTCCTCAAATGGATTATTTGCACGATGCACATATAGTATATGATAAACTCAATATAGTGCAATGGCCAGATAAGAGATTGTATGGTGTGCGCAAGTCGGAAAACTTCTGAAAGAACCCAGGTTTACGTTTCTTTTATGCGGAAGTATGGGAGTAGAAAGCAGGAAATGGAATAAAACTTGTATCTAACTGACACACAGTGTATATTGCTTTTTTCTTCATCGGGTTGCATTTGAGGAAATAGGCAGAAAAGGGAGCGAAAAGGAGGGAGTTCAGTTACCAAATCGTTCGAAAAACGATGAAAGGAAAAGGACGGCTTAAAGTGGTAACTAAAACGGTGTTTTCTCTTTCATTATCAGTGTTTTGCATCGCTCAAAGTTCCTCAAAGAAGTGTAATTTTGCAAGCAAAAAACAATGGAAAAAGAAAAATTCAAGCTGCTTTTCTACCTCAAGAGAGGTACGCAGGACAAAAACGGAAAAAGTCCCATCATGGGACGCATCAGCGCAGGACGCTCTATGGTACAATTTAGTTGCAAATGCTCGTGTACTCCTCGTTTGTGGGACAGTCGCAAAAACCGACTGCTGGGCAAGAGTGCCGAAGCCGTATCGGTAAACAAGGAACTTGACCGCCTACAAGTGAGCATACACAAGGTTTATGAGTCTCTTTCGGGTAAATCCGATGCTCCCATCACGGCAGAGCGAGTACGGGAGCTTGTATTCGGACTGAACAGTGAGTCACAAGGACTGCTTTATCATACGGACGAGTATATCGACCGCTTCCGTGAGCGTGTGGGCATAGACCGCAGCGAACGCAGACTAAAATGCCTGTTGCTCTTTCGCAAGCATCTGGCAAACTTCGTCAGGTATCGCTACCGTGTGGAGGATATTCCCATACAGAAAGCCGATGCCGCCCTTGTCAAGGACTTGGAGGACTACTTCGCCAAAGAAAAGAGATTCAAGCTCAATACATCTGCTGGTTATCTCACTATGTTGGCTTCCGTGCTCAAAGACCTACATAAACGGCACATCATTGACACCTATCCCTTCATCAACCATTCCATTCGTTGGGAAGTGGGTACTCCACGTTACATCACAAGGGAGGAGGTAGGTCGTATCGCAGCCTTGGGAGAAGATAAATTGCAAGGCTATGAAAAAGTGTCGAGGGATATGTTCCTTTTCTCCTGCCTGACGGGGCTTTCCTATACCGACGTGTATCACTTGACGGAGCAGCACATCTTTCACGAAGCGGGAATGACTTGGATACGCAAGCCGAGAATGAAGACGGGCAACGTGTGTCACATCCCCCTACTTCCCGAAGCCGCTGCCATTATCGAGCGTTATCGGGGCATTCACACGAGGGCTTTCCGACACGAACCGCCCAAGGGGTATCTGCTGCCCATACCCGGATGCGACACGGTAAACATACACCTCAAAAAGATAGCACGGCTTTGCGGTATTCAGAAAACGCTGACCTATCACATGGCACGGCATACCTTCGCATCTCAGATGACACTGTCGGAGGGCGTGTCCATTGAGAGCGTTTCCAAAATGCTCGGACACAGTCAAATCAAAACCACGCAAGTGTATGCGGAGACTTCTCCCGAGCGTGTCTTTCTGGACATAGAGAAAATACTTCCACAACTCGCACATTATCAACTGACCAACTAAAACCGCAGAACAATGAAAAGTACATTTGCCATACTATTCTACATAGATAGAAGCAAGACCAATGAAGACGGACTATGCGTAATCCGTTGCCGTATCACCTGTAACGGCACCTCCTCATCGTTTTCCACGCAGTTGCAAACTTCCCCCGACGAGTGGCTTGCCCGAAAAGGGCGCATCAAGGCGACAGCAGGTAATTCAAGCGGCATCAATCTGCAACTGAACTCAATCGAAGAGTGCTTGCATTCACTCTATGAACGTACATTAAGGGAAGAAAACTATATCACGGCGGAATACCTCAAGGAGCGTTATATGCAGCAAAGTCGCCCTATGCCAACACTTACGGAGTTATACCAAACCGTCTGTAAAGAAAAGGAGGATTTGCAGGGCAGAACACTAAGCAAGGCGACCGTCAGGGCTTTTAAGGACAGCTACAAGAGTTTTGTTCATTTCCTGCAAGTAAGGGACAGGGCAGACTGTATGCCCACAGAGGTGGACAAGACTTTCCTTGAGGACTATCGCCTTTTCATGCTTCGGGACTTGGGAAACAAGGAAAGCAGTGTCGGCAACCGCCTACGCCACTTGCATCAGGTCATTCGCAAGGTATTGCAGGAGCGATACGTTCGTGAAGACCCTTTTGAACTCATAGACATAGAAACGCCTACCTACGAGCGCAATGCACTTACGGCGGACGACCTGCAAAAACTCTTAGCTTACCGTCCGCACCGCTCGACAGACAACCATTGCAGACTTATTTTCCTCCTGGGATGTTTTACGGGGCTGGCATTCTCCGATTTGAAGAAACTCAGAATGGATGATGTCTATACGCTCAGTGATGGACGCAGATATATCTCCCTCTGCCGAACAAAGACACAGAACAGAAGTATTGTCCCGTTGCTGCCCGTTGCCGAGAAAATACTCGCCATTGTGAGCCACGAACGAAGGGAGGGGCTTTTCTTTCGAGAGTTTCCCAGCAACAGTAATTTCAATAGAACTATTCAGGAGATATGTATTAAGGCAGGACTGCCACCGCATACCCAAGCGACCTCACACACCGCACGGCACACCTTTGCCACGACCATCTGTCTGGAGAACGGACTTCCGATAGAGACGGTGAGCAAGATGCTGGGGCATCGCTTTATCTCCACGACCGAGATTTATGCACGGGTGACCAAGAGCAAGATTGCCAAGGAAATGCAACCCCTGATGGGTAGTGAGCATACAAGGGTACTGCGTAAAGCCTTACGGCTGTGTCCGTCAAGAACACCGAAAAAGTCAAGTCCCATAATTGGGCTGTAACAGCCGTAATGAATGAATCAAAAAAGAAGTCTAACTTTTTAACAAGAAGAACAATGAAACAGAAGAACAAAAAGGAAGTTTCCTTCTTCCGATTGAAGTTGGAAAGCTATATGAGTGAACATCACCCCGAGCGATTGGGAGACAAGGAGTTTATCACGGCAAGAGCCGATATGGCACTGACCGCCTACTGCGATGCCGTGGCGCAAGGTTTTAATCATTTAGAAGCAGAAAGAATAGCAAGTGAAGTGCTTTTCAGTGGACTGCATTTCTCAAAGTACGATACCCTTGTTTCTGTCTTGGAGGACGAGTTTGAGAGGGAACTTCCTGCACCGCTCCCCGAGAGGCTTTCGCTTTTATTGTTGGCGAACAAGGCTGTTCAAGCCACATTCGCTGGGTATGAACTGACGGACGCATTTGCCGCAAGCGGACAATACGACCGTCTTTACACCGAACTGACAGGCACAATAGTGCTGCTCATCGAGAGCAACAACCTGCCAACGGTCAAACAGACGGAGGAAGCAAGCCCGAAGGCGTTGTAGGCAAAGGCGCACGCAAAGTTCCTGATGCCGTTTCTTATCGTGCAAAGGTACAACGGCAGCCTGTCTGCCCTGAAAGGTCAAGTCCTGTGGATGGAGAGAAGAATCTCCACCGCAGGATTTTTCTTTTTCAAGGCAGTACTACAATTCTCAATATCCGTGCGGTCGTATTCATCTCTCCCAACCTTGCAGGGCAAGGCTGCCGTAGAGAGATAGGCACGACAAGAATACGGCATACTCAGGCTCTTTGGACGCAAAAGCGAATTGTAGAAACAATAGTTAGAACTAACGATTGTCTTAACAATCTTATTATATGACAAGCCATTTTTTGTACAACTTATTGTCTGTACAACTTATTGTCTGTACAATTTGTTGTCATAACAATTTGTTGTCATAACAATTTGTTGTCATAACAATTTGTTGTCATAACAATTTGTTGTCA
>URLI01000024.1 GCA_900548585.1 uncultured Prevotella sp.
ATATTTGTGAGACTATCAACTTTTTTATGAACTATTTCTTATCCCGAACTGGGGTATCATATTACATATAGCCGACATATTCCACGTTCCATAATATTTAATTGCTACTTATTGTATGCCGTCTTGCAAATAGTATTTATCTTTGCATCAAGTTTATTGAAAAGATAAAACAACAACGATATGGGAGCATTAAGACTTAGGAAAGTGACAGGTTTCTGGAAGAGTTTATTCTTCATGGGAAACGTCTGCAAGATGCGCAAGTCACTCATTGCTTATCTTCAGGAAGAGGGATTGGAATGTGAGGTCAAGAACGGGCATATCCAATTCGTGTACAACGACAACACATTTCACACAATACTTTCCATCAACGAATTTGGATATGGGGAATGCACAATAATCTATCAATGTACTGAAGACAGGTACGAGCGACTTGAAGACGAATGCAAGGCTCTTATCGCTGCCAACGTCAACGCGGTGATGGCAAACCACACGACAACATATGCGTTGGAAGAAGTTGTCCACGTCTCCACGTCGTTCTACTTCAACAGCAAGCACATGCTGCTTGACCTGTTTGCCATTCACTTCGAAGAGATTGCCAACGCTATTGGTGAGTTTTCCAAGGTTTACTCCTCCATCAACGAGGAACAGGAAACGACAAAAACCAGGCAAATAGGTTTCACGGCAAATTCGGAAAAGCACACAGAGCCGCAGGATTACGAGACAAAGGTGGCTGCAAGGTTGCAGAATAACATCAAACAATCATTATAACAAAAAAACTTATTGAACATGAAAAAGAAAACTATTGTTAAAGCATTGATGGTGCTGTTCATGTCGCTGTCGTTCCACGGCATGTCGGCACAATCAGCAAAGGTCGTGATTGACGGTAATGGTAACGAACACAGATATTTGGGCGAGACCAAAACCAAATACCATATTGCGGGGAACGGCGCCTCTTGGATTCTCAAGAAAAACGCGCGTGTGGAGTTCCGCAGCGCAGCAAAGGGGCAAGGGTTTATCTATCCAGCAACTTCCGGCAACAAACCTGTTTATCTCAAGCCGGCCAATTCGAAAATCATAGACTACGTTGGCTATATGTATGGTGACATGCCAGAAATGTACCACTGCAGAGGAGTCGTAAACGCATATTACAAGATTGAAACAGAATCTGGCAAAATAGGATTTGTCCTTAGAAGCCAGTTCAAATGGTCGTCAATGTCATTCTAATCAAAGCAACATGAAAAACAGAATTATCATCACCATGCTCGTGGCACTTTTCGGAATGCAAGGCACAGCATTCGCACAGCCACTCCCCGCGAAATACACAATAGGCAGTTATTACGACAAATATTTAGGGATATACGTCAAAGAACCGTCATTCATGGAAGCAGAGCCACATCCGGCAACCTGCAATTTCCGCGACTACACATACAAAGACGTGTCGTTGTCAGTTTCCGTTCTCCCCGGAGGACCGGTGACACGTTTCTTCGATTCCTTCCCGAACGGTGTTAATATGACAAAGATAAACAACAACGCCTACGTGTTCTCCGGATACATAAGCAATCATGGCAAAGCAACCGACACATATTACTACACGAAGATTCAAAACGTCCGTGGCCTTTGCTACAAGTATGAGTTGCGCTGCAACCGCTCGAGAGTGAAATACATAGGCAATCTCAAGAAGTTGGTGTATTACTACAATCCATTCAAGAAATAACCACGACAACAACGAAAAAACTGTGCCAGGCTTACATCAGTATAGCCTGGCACAGTTTCATTTCACACTATCACGATGCTGCTTTACGGCATCATTGTTTTACAATCCAAGTCCCTTTGCTGCCTTGTCTATGGCTTTGTTGGCTTTGTTGGCCTTGTCCTTTGCTTCCTTCTTCGCCTTGTCTGCAGTCTCTCCGGCCTTCTTGCCGGCCTTGTCTGTAGCGGTCTTCACGTCCTCCTTCACATTCTCAGTGGCCTCCTTTCCGGCCTCCACTGCTTCGGAGGGTATGGCCTTAACTCCTTCAATGATTTTGTTCAGTGCCTCGCTGTTTCCTGCCACTTCCTTCACCTTTTCGGAGTTTGTGGCGAGGAAGTCCTGAACCTGCTTCAACATAGCCTTAGCCTCATCAAGCTTGCCCTCTTCCTTGAGAGATTTTATCTTTTCATTAACAGAATTGAGGGCATCCTGCAAACCTGCGGCGTCCTTGGCATCGAGTTTCGCACTGAGGTCTTTTGTGACATCAACCTCCTGCGTTTCAACGACAGGTGTTTTCACGGAATCCGCGTCACTGGCAGTCCCCTTGTTTGTGTTCGACGTGCAGCTTGCAAACGAGATTGCAGCGGCAGCAACTGCCATAAACATCACTTTCTTCATAATCATGTTTTTTTAGAGGTTATAAAATAATTAATACACTCACAAATATAACTCAAAAAACAACGTGTTGGTATTTTTGTTTAGAACGTTTAACATATAAAACCAAACCGGTCATTGCAAAACCGATTTTCCCCATTTCATCTTGGCAGTCCCTTTTCCCCGGCTGCGCGGCCGCTTGACGGCATATTGCCTGTCGTTTTTCCCCGCCTTAGCCCGCTATGCCTGCAAAAAACAACAGCGGCAAGACCGCTTGTCACAGCCTTGCCGCCAAACAATTAACTTGTTGTATTGTTCAGAACTTTGCCATCTTAATTGCCACCACGGCACACTCGCAGCCTTTGTTCCCCAACTTGCCTCCTGCGCGTTCCCTCGCCTGCTGAATGTCGTTGGTTGTCAGCAGTCCATATATCACCGGAATCTGGTTTGTCGCATTGAGTTGTGATATTCCCAGTGTGACGCCCTGGCAGATGTAGTCGAAATGCGGCGTCTCGCCGCGTATTACGCTACCGAGGATTATCACGGCATCATAGCCGTCATTAAGTGTCATCTGGTGTGCTCCGTATATGAGTTCGAAACTGCCCGGAACCTTCTTTACATGTATGTTCTCCGGCAGCGCGCCATGCTTCTCCAGTGTACTCACTGCGCCATCGAGCAATGCGCCGGTTATCTCGGGATTCCACTCTGAAACGACAATCCCGAAACACATGTTGGACGCGTCTGGCACCTTGCCGGAGTCATAGTCAGAGAGGTTGTGAAGTGCTGTAGCCATTCTATTTCCTCGATGCCCTTTCTATGTACTTGTCAATTTCCTGGTAAACCATTGAGTTGACATATTTTTTCTTTATGTCCTGGTAAATCTTGAGAGCCTCGTCGTCCTTGCCCTGCTGAGTGAGAATGTCACCTGCATAGAGCAGGAACTGCGGCGACAGGGAGTTGTTCACGCCGTCCTCCGCACGGCTGTCCGCCATCTCGGCCGCTTTCTTGTATGTTTCCACGGCCTTGTCCAGCTGGTTCGTGTTTGCATACGCCGCAGCAAGGGCATTCACTGCCGCCGGAGCCACGAGGGCGTCGCCCGATGTGGAATAGGCCTCGAGACTCTTCAGGGCCTCGTTCCATTTCTTCTGCTGTGCGTAGCATATCCCGGCATACAGTCTGGCGAGGTTGCCGGCATCAGTGCCACTGTACTCGTCTGCAATCCTTATGAAACCGGCATACGAAGCCTTGTCACCATTGAGAGCCTTGTCATACTGTTCCGCCTCGAGGTACTGCTGCCCCTTTGCCAGTTCGGTGCTTGCCTTGTTGGCGCGCGGCACGAGATAGAAATTCTTGAAAAGGAAGAAGCCGAGCACCACCACGACCACGGCTGCCACCGCAATCAGGATTGGCTTGCGATACTTTATGAACAAAGCCTCCTTCTTGTTGAGAGCGTCATTTTCTACGACGTTCTTCTTAACATCTTTTTTTGCCATTATAATTTTGTTTTGTTTAATCTTACCCTATTTGGGTTGCAAAATTAGTGATTTTATCTAACATACTGAAACTTTTGATGTGTTTTTTTCCCTATCTAAGAAATAATTCCGAAATTTGCAAAACGAACCGTTTCGCTTATGATACTCAAGAGACTCTCAATACTCAACTACAAGAACATCGCGGAGGCAGAAATAGAACTGTCGCCGAAGATGAACTGCCTTGCGGGCAACAACGGCGAGGGGAAGACCAACCTGCTCGATGCGGTGTATTACCTGTCGTTCTGCCGCAGCGCAAGCACCAACATCGACTCGCAAGTGATACGCCACGGCGAGGACTTTTTCATGCTTCAGGGAGTATATGAGCGGGAGAACGGCGATGAGGAACTGGTTTACTGCGGGATGAAGCGCGGCGCGAAGAAGCACTTCAAGCGCAACAAGAAGGAATACCGGAAACTGTCCGAGCACATCGGCCTGCTGCCGCTGATAATGGTTTCGCCGGCAGACACTGCGCTGATTGACGGTGGCAGCGAGGAACGCCGGCGGCTCATGGACGTTGTCATATCGCAGTATGACCACAACTACCTTGTGTCGCTCAGCAGGTACGGCAAGGCTCTCATGCAGCGGAACTCACTGCTGAAACTCGAAACGGAGCCGGACACCGCGCTGCTTGACATACTGGAGGAGCAGATGGCGAGCGAGGGTGAGTTTCTGTATGAAAAGAGAAATGACTTCATCGAGTCTATTTCGCCTGTTTTCCGGCATATATATCAGCGCATATCGCAGGGCAAGGAGCAGGCTGGCCTGCGCTATGTGTCTCACTGCCAGCGCGGCCCGTTGCTCGATGTGATACGGCGAGACCGCGCCAAAGACCGCATCATGGGGTATTCGCTGCATGGTGTCCACCGCGATGACATAGAGATGCTGCTCGGCGAATACCAAATGAGGCGCGTGGGAAGCCAGGGGCAGAGCAAGACATTTGTCACCGCGCTGAAACTTGCACAACTGCTGTTCCTGAAAGAAAAGACGGGAACGCCGCCGATGATACTGCTGGACGACATTTTCGACAAACTTGACGCCGGGCGCGTGGAACAGATAATAAAGCTCGTGGGTACGGAGGACTTCGGGCAGATTTTCATAACAGACACCAACCGCAGCCATATCGACAAGATACTCGAAGGCAGCGGGGCCGACTATTGCCTGTTCTGCGTGGAGGGCGGAAATATATGCAAACTGCAAGGCGGGAATGGCGGCGGAGAAATGGAAACGCAACAGCAACAGGCCTGACCTGCTGTTTTTAATTCGCTAAAATAATGTTCAGAAGGGAAGTGCAGGCATTATCAGAGGTGTTGAACAAGACACTGCGGCATAACGGGATGGAGACACCAATGCTGCAAACAAGGCTCATCGGCTCGTGGGAAACGGTGGTCGGGCATAATGCATCGCGCTATACCTCAGAAAAATTCATACGCAACCAGACGCTGTTCGTAAAGATAACCAACCCCGCACTGCGCGCCGACCTGAACATGATGCGCACCCAAATCGTGGCACGGCTGAACCAGTGTGTCGGGACACGGCTGATTACCGACATACGCATATACTGACACCACCGCGCGCGGGCGGCAAGCCCCGCCGCTGAGTCCTATATCACCTCGTCCATCTTGACGTCGTTGCCTTCGGCAGGTATGCCCGGCAGACGCTGAAAACTGAAGCACACACCGATTTTGTAGGCATTGACGAGTTTCGGCAACATGCGGTCGTAGTAGCCTTTTCCACGTCCGAGGCGGTTGTTCTGTATGTCGAACGCCATGCCGGGCACCACGGCAAGGTCGATGGCTGCATAGTCATCAAACAACTCGCCCGACGGCTCCATGATGTTGAAGAAACCATTCTGCAAGTCCTCCGGGCCTGTGTATCGGCGCAGTTCCATCTCCGTGTCGCTTATCACCTTAGGCAGCAGAACCGCCTTTCCCTGCTTCAGCACGCGGTCAACGGCATCGTGTGTATCCACCTCGTCGCCTAACGAATAATACATCAGCACCGTCTTCGCCGCCTTCATCCTGGGACTTGCCATTAGCCTGCCTATTATCACGGCCGACATTTCAGACAGTTCGCGAGGACTGAACTGCCCTTTCTTAGACCTTATGTACTTTCTTAAATCCTTCTTTTCCATCTTCAGCACATTGCAATGGAGTTCATGTTACCGTTCATAAAAATCCTGCTGCCACACGACCCTGCGCACGCGACTTTCTGTTTGCCGCCCGCTTTCTTCTTGGGCACGGGTTTCCTGGGGAAAGCCTCGCCTTTTTCAAACACCTCGAGTGCTTTCCTTATCACCGGGTCGTCCTGGTTGAGATACTGCGTCCAGGCCTGCTCGTTTAGGATGTTATATATTATGCGGCTGTTGATATACCGGTTGAGCAGGTTATGGCTCTTGCGTATCATAAGGTTGCGACGCTGCAGCCCGTGGTTAGACGCGTAGTTTGCAAACTGGTTAACGAGGTTCTGGCTTTGCAGATAGTCAGACAGTTGCATCATCTCCTTGAAGTTGTTCAGTTTCAGGCGGTTGTCGTCTGTATATGTGAATGCGAACTGGAGAATTAGCCCACTCATCGCGGCCTCCTTGTAATATGACGTTATGCCCAGCGTGTCCTCCGGCACGAAGATGTCAGGCGTGATGCCGCCGCCGCCATATACGAGTCTCCCGGAGCTTGTCTTGTACGGCTTGCCCACATGCTTTATGCTGTCCTGCGAGAAGAACTCGCCGTGCTCGTATCTGTTTATCAGGTCATGCTCGTAGTCCCCGTCATCACCGATGCTGTAAGGCTTCTGGATGCACCTGCCCGAGGGAGTGTAATACCTGGCAACCGTGAGCCGTATCATCGACCCGTCGCTGAACGGTATTTGCTCCTGCACGAGTCCCTTGCCGAACGACCTCCTGCCGATTATCGTGCCGCGATCGTTGTCCTGTATCGCCCCGGCGAGGATTTCAGACGCCGATGCCGACGACTCGTTGATAAGCACGACGAGCGGCATCCTCTGGAACGCGCCGCGCCCGTCACTCTTGTAGTCCTTTCTCGGCGACTTACGTCCCTCGGTATATACGATGAGTCTGTTTGCGGGCAGGAACTCCTGCGCCATGAGGACTGCCGACTTGAGCAGTCCGCCAGTGTTGTCTCGCAGGTCGAGGATGATGTTCGACATGCCCTCGTTGGACAGCTTTGCCAGCGCGATCGTCATCTCGTCGTATGTATGCTCGCCGAAGTTCCTCACCTTTATATATCCCGTCTCGTCATTGATCATATATGCCGCCGTGACGCTCTTCATCGGTATTTCCCCGCGCACGATGGTGAAATACTTTGGTTTCTTGTCACCATATCTCACGACCCCGATTCTCACCTTCGTGTCTTTCTGTCCCTTCAGCCGTCTCATCGCCTCGTCGTTGGTCGCCGCCTTGCCCACGAAAGGCTTGCCGTCGATGCTCACAATCTTGTCGCCGGCAATCACCCCTGCCTTTTCCGCCGGTCCGTTGGGTATCACCCTCTGCACATGCAGCGTGTCACCGCGTATCACGAACTCGATACCGACGCCGAAGAACGAGCCTTTCAGGTCGTCCGTTGCCATCTGTACTTCCCTTGCGCTGATGTACACCGAGTGCGGGTCAAGCTCGGCGAGTATGAGCGGCATTGCCTTTTCCACGAGCGAATCGATGTCAACCTTGTCAACATATTGGTCGTCGATTATGTGCAGCAGGTTGCTCAGCCTGTTGCTCCCGTTGTTCACGATGTTCAGCCTGTTCCCAGAGAACCTGCTGGTGAAAAACGTGCCGATTAATATTCCCGCCATCACACATGCCGCCATCAGCATGGGCATATACCGGTTATTCTTGCTTTGCTTCATATTGTTGCGATGAGTGATTTGTTGTTCATTATTTACAATGGTGTCAATCAGTCCAGTTCGTGCAGCACCACCTCAATCCCGGCGCGCCTCAACAGGTTTATACCGTCCTCGAGCCTGTATTTCTCCCCATACACCACTCGCTTTATGCCGGCCTGTATTATCAGTTTCGAACATTCGATGCACGGTGATGCCGTGACGTAGAGTGTCGATCCGTCACTGTTGTTCGAGCTCCGCGCCAGTTTCGTAATGGCGTTTGCCTCAGCGTGAAGCACATACGGCTTGGTGACGTTGTCCTCGTCCTCGCACACGTTCTCGAACCCGCTCGGTGTCCCGTTGTATCCGTCGCTGATAATCATCTTGTCCTTCACCACGAGTGCGCCCACCTTGCGTCGCTGGCAGTAACTGTTCTCCGCCCATATACGCGCCATCCGCAGATACCGCGAGTCAAGTCTTTCCTGTTTCTCGTCCATAGCGGTATTGTTATGTTATTTCTTTTTGTCGCCCTTTGCCCCGGCCTTCTTTATGCCGTTCCGGCGCAGGAGGGCATCAATGGTTGGCTCTCCCCCACGGAAACGCTTGTAGAGAACCATCGGGTGTTCCGTGCCGCCGCGCGACAGGATGTTGTCACGGAAACTCTGCGCCGTCTGCCTGTCGAATATCCCGTTCTTCCTGAACACGCTGAAAGCATCGGCATCCAGCACCTCCGCCCACTTGTAACTGTAATACCCGGCGGCATACCCGCCTGCCATGATGTGCGAGAACTGCACCGTCATGCAGGTGTTCAGATCATGCCGTTTCTTCGCGACAATGGCCTTTGCCCACGCCTTGCGCTCAAACGTCTGTATATCTTCGTCGAACTCGTCACTCCTGGTGTAGTATGCCATGTCGAGCAGCCCGAGGCTCACCTGCCTCATGCAGGCCATCGCAGCCATGAAATTCCTGCTCCGCACGATGCGGTCTATCAGCTCTCCGGGTATCGCCTCGCCCGTCTTGTAGTGGAATGCGAAGGTGCTCAGGAACTCCTTCTCCACAGAGAAATTCTCCATAAACTGCGACGGTAGTTCCACGAAATCCCACAGCACGTTGGTTCCCGACAGGCTCTCGAACCGGCTGTTGGCGAACATCCCGTGCAGCGAGTGTCCGAACTCGTGCAGGAATGTCTCCACCTCCGATAGCGTAAGCAGCGCCGGCTTCTCATCGGTAGGCTTGGTGAGGTTCATCACCACGCTGACGTGTGGCCGTATGTTCTCACCCTTACGGTCGATGAACTGCCCCTGGTACTCCGTCATCCATGCCCCGCCCTGTTTGCCCTTGCGCGGATGGAAATCGGCGTAGAACACAGCAAGGAACGAGCCGTCACGGTCGGACACCTCGTAAGCCTTCACGTCGGGGTGATACACCGGTATATCCTTGTTTTCCTTGAATGTTATCCCATACAGCCTGTTGGCAAGCCCGAACACTCCGTCGATGACGCGCTTCAGTTCGAAATACGGCCTCAGCATCTCGCTGTCGAGGTTGTATTTCCTCATCTGCAACTTGTGAGAGTAGAACGCATTGTCCCAAGGCATCATCTCGAAGTCCTTCCCCCCGGTGCGCCTTGCAAGTTTTTCCAGTTCGTCAAGTTCCTTCTCTGCGGCAGGCCTGTAAGCATCGATGAGTTGGTTCAGCAGCCGGTACACGTTGCGCGTGCTGCCTGCCATTCGGCGTTTCAGCACATAGTCGGCGTATGTCTTGTAGCCAAGCAGCTGCGCCACCTCGCGGCGCAGGTTCACGAGACGTTTGCAAATCCCGGTGTTGTTCTCATTGTTGTCGTGTATGCAGACGGAGTTGCGCGCCATGTATAGTTTCTCGCGCAGGTCGCGCCGTGCGCTGTATGTCATAAACGGGCCGTAGCTCGGATAGTCGAGCGTCACCACCCATCCCTCCATTCCGCGTTCCCTGGCAGCCATCGCCGCAGCCTCGCGTGCCGTGTTGGGCAGCCCGTCGAGGTCTTTCTCGTCGGTGAGGTGCAGTATGAAGGCCTTGTTTTCCTTCAGCAGGTTCTGCGAGAATTGCAGCGAGAGCATCGAGGCCTCCTCCGTCAGCCGCCGCAGCCGTTCCTTCCCGGCCTCATCGAGCAATGCCCCAGAGCGCACGAAGCCCTGGTAGGTGTTCTCCAGCAGTTGTTTCTCCTCAACGGAAAGCCTGCGGTGGTGCCTATGCACATACCTCACTCTCTCGAAGAGTTTCCCGTTGAGCATCATGTCGTTGGCATGTTTCGTCAGCATCGGCTGCACTTTCTGCGCCAGCGCGTCCATATCGTCGTTGGTCTCGGCGCTGAGCAGGTTGAAGAACACCGTGCTCACCTTGCCGAGCAGGCCATAGTAATCGTCATCGTCTTCCTTGGTGATCAGGGTGTTGTCGAACGTCGGCCTTTCGGGGTTGTTTATTATCCTGTCGATTTGCTCGTCTTCCCGCCTGATGCCCTCGGCGAATGCCTCCTCATAGTCCTCAAGCCTTATCTCGTTGAACGGCACAGTCTCGTGCGGCGTGTTATATTTCAGCAAGAAAGGGTTCACGCGATCCCCGCACTCCTTGCTCACGTTGTCCGTAGTCATGCGAATATTCTTTCTCTCATAAATTTTCTTCAACGTGCAAAGATAATAAAATAATTCCGTTTGGCACTTAACGCCTGAAAATTTAACTAATATTTCACTCCTTCAGCCGCTCAAGCGCAGGAATGTCCATCGTCGCGCGGCTGTGCGTGAGCACGCCGTCCTCCTCAAGGGCGGCGAGTGTGCGCGAAACGTTGATCCTGCTCTCGCCGATCATCGCGGCGAGCGTGTCCATCTTTATCTTGACGGTTTTGTGTCCCGCCGGTGTCTGGCACCGGCTCTCCACGAAGGCGAATATCTTCCCGCGTATGTCCTCCGGGGTTTTCCGCCATTGCAAGTGCGACTGCCTCTGGGCATTCGTGCAAAGAATGTTGAGCATGTTGATCCTGAAGATGCCGAAATCCGCCATAAGCCTGGCCACCCCGCTCTTCCCGATGCACACCATGCCGCAATCCGTCGCCGCCCTGAATGTCTTGGTGTAACGCTGTTCCATACCGAAGAGGCGTTCTGGCTGTATCATTGAAGGCGCCTTTATCGTCTCGAAAACAGTGTAACTGCCATCGTCCGCACTCATCACCGACTCCATCTCGCCCTGCATCAGGAAACACAGGTTTGTGCATGTGTCCCCCTCGCCGATCACCACCCTGTTCTTTCCATATTTCGCGAAGCCAAGCCGTGTGTGCGCCACGACGTTTTCTATGTCGCTGCGGCTCATTCCCTGAAACAGGGGGAGCATTAGTAGTTGGTCACGCAGGCGCAGCATGCCCATACCGTCATTTTTCTATCTTCCCCTCAAGTGACGGGGAGAACCACACCTTGTTCTTTCCGTCCCTGCCGGAATATATCAGATAGGCCATCAGTTCGGGATGATTCTCAAGCACGCGCTTCGTCCCGTCCACGCCGAGAACCATGAAAGCCGTGGCGTATGCGTCGGCGGTGGCGCAGTCCTTTGCGATTACCGTTGCAGAGAGTATGCTGTGCTGCACCGGGCGTCCGGTCTTGGGGTCTATCGTGTGCGCGTATTTCCTGCCGTTCTTGTAGTAGAACTTGCGGTAGTTACCGCTCGTCGCCATCGCCTTGTCTGTGATGTTGAGCACGGTCTGCAGTTCCCCGTCACCGCCCAGAGGGTCGTCAACAGGCTTCGTTACGCCAATTTTCCATGGCAGCCTTTTCTCGCTGTTGCCGCTCGTCACAATCTCCCCCCCAATCTCTATCATGAAGTTCTTGATGTCCTTGCCGCGCAGCAGACGCGCCACCACGTCACATCCGTAGCCCTTCGCTATCGCACTGAAGTCGAGCATCGTGCGCCGGTCCTTTTTCCTCGGGAAGCATTTTTTGCCGTCATTCACCACGCTGAACTTGTCGTTGCCGACGAATGCCCTCAAACTGTCCACCTGGCGCTTGTCCGGCATCTGCTTTGTCTTGAAGCCGAAGCCCCACGCATTGACAAGCGGTGCCACCGTTATGTCGAATGCCCCGCCGCTCTCCTTGTTCACCGTCTGTGAAAGCTCATACACCTCCATGAACATCCCGCTCAGTTCGGGTTTCTCGCCACGGTTGATTTTCGACACCGTTGAGCTTGGGTTATACATCGAGAACTCGTCGTCGACAGTCTTCAGCGCGGCCTCGATCTCGCTCTTCAGGTCGTTGTCAGACTGGTATGTCACGTTGTAGAACGTGCCGAACACCTCGCCCGAGTCGTGCTGGTAAGGCATTGTCTGCTGTTGCTTGATTATCAGCACCGTGCCGACAACAAGCACTACGAGGAAAAGGATTTGAAAAAAGCGTTTCGTCTTCATATTTCCAATATTAAGTTGAATGTGCCGCCGAGGCGCGAGCTGCCGTTTTTACCATAGCCCGGCACATACCACGAGTTGCCAAGTTCGCCGTTGTCAAAACTGATGCGCTGTCGGTAACGCACGCTCCATCCCAAGTGCAGCGGGCCCCATATCTTGGCCTCAACGCCGAACACCGCCTCCGCCCAGTGGTAGTGGCACTTGATGTCAGTGCCGCCATATTCCGCCGTGCCGCCCCACACGGGGTCTGTCAGCGCGGGGTGCTCCAAGTCATACTTCCACGCCGTGTAGGCATAGCGCACGCCACAGTACAGGCGGTAGATGTCGTTCTTGTTCCTCAGTATGTTGAAGTCGATGCCCACCCTGCCGTATGGCGCGCCGGTCTTGTATCTCGTGCCGGTTACGTCGTCGGTGTGGTCGGCCCTGCCGAAACCTATTTCGACGACGGGGAAATACCTGCCGCGCAGATTGACCCGCGCCGCGCCCTCATACTGTCCGTAGTCGGCAAATGCCGCCATGCCTGCACCCAGCAGGTCGGCGGATACGGCAGTGCCACGGTAGAACGGCAGCGTGTCCGGCACCTCTGCCACTTTCCTGCGCTGCGCGGAAGCATTCTGCGACACTAAAAGCAGGCTAATTGCCAGACATGAAATAAATGCGTATATGCTCTTTCGCTGCATCATAGTTCACCTCACTATCGTTTATACTGACAGATTCTATCTTGTTGTGCGTCGCCGTCACATCCTTTATCGTGTGGAAGAACGACGGGCCGCAGTCCGTGGATTCGAAATGCGGTACGTTCGTCTTGCTCACCGCTATGGTGTCGCACACTATGCCGCCCAGCGAGTCGCGCATCTCAAGCACGAAGCGGTCGGTATCGCCGGCATAGCTCACCGGCAGGCTGAACGCCTTTTTCCCTACACTGCGGTTCAGAAGTATTGTGTCGCTGCCGTCGACGCGCCTCGTGATCACCGTAAGCGTGTCTTCCAGAGCGAACGGTTTGCCATCGGCGCCATACAGGCCGTAATTGGCATAAACGGCATTGTTCAGCGGACAGTCTATCGTGGTGCAGGCCACGAGCATGGCGGCTGCGGCTATTACAACTGACAGTTTTTTCATTTACAAATACACTACTTTACACTTTTACCCACTAACCGTCGCGGGACTCCCGCGTCATATTTTCTCCGCCACCTGATACTCATTCCGTCCCTGCGACGACCGGCTTATCAGGTCGCCGATGAAGCCGGTGAGGAACAACTGCGTACCGATCATCATCATCGTCAGCGAGATGTAGAAGAACGGCGAGTCGGTGACGAGCCTCTGTCTGACACCATTGGCAAGACACCACAGTTTGTCGGCACCGATATATGCCGCAGACAGGAATCCAACGATGAACACCAGCGTGCCGAGGAAGCCGAACACATGCATGGGCTTGCGCCCGAAACTGCTGAGGAACCATAGTGTTATGAGGTCGAGATAGCCATTGAAGAAGCGGTTCAGCCCGAACTTCGTCGCGCCGTACTTGCGTGCCTGGTGGCGCACCACCTTCTCGCCAATCTTGTTGAAGCCCGCGTTCTTGGCGAGGTAAGGGATGTAGCGGTGCATCTCCCCGTAAACCTCGATGTTCTTAACCACCTCGCGGCGGTACGCCTTCAGCCCGCAGTTGAAGTCGTGCAGGTTCTTTATACCGCTTATCTTCCGTGCCGTGGCATTGAACAGTTTCGTGGGAATTGTTTTCGACAGTGGGTCGTATCGCTTCTGCTTGTAGCCCGAGACGAGGTCGTAGCCTTCCTCGGTGATCATGCGGTATAGTTCCGGGATCTCGTCAGGCGAGTCCTGCAGGTCTGCGTCCATTGTTATCACCACGTCGCCGGATGCCTCCTCGAAGCCGCAGTACAACGCCGGGCTCTTGCCGTAGTTGCGGCGGAACCTTATGCCCCTCACCTCCGGGTGCTTGGACTTCAGGTCGCATATCACTTCCCACGAACGGTCACGCGATCCGTCGTTCACGAAAATCACCTCGTAGGAGAAGTTGTTCACGCGCATCACGCGCTCTATCCACGCGAACAGTTCGGGCAGCGACTCCTCCTCATTATATAAAGGTATTACAACAGAAATATCCATGTCTTGTTTTTCTAAGATTTCTATTTCAACGCGGAGACCCGCCGCCTTCGCCGCCACGGATGCCGTGTCCGCCGCTCTTCTTTGCGAAAAGTGCCAGCGGCAGGCTGAGCAGCGCGCTGAGCAGCACATTACCGGCGAGGAACTGTATCACCACCTCCACAGGACGCATCTCTGATATTACTTCTATCGTTGAATCTATGTCCTGTGCCGTCAGGCCGTAGCTCCCAACCGTGGCAGCCATCTCCGGCGAGCGCAGCAAAGCTCCGTAACGCTCGATGAAGTATCCGTGATCCATGAACTGGAAATACACCAACTGTATGCCGGCGAACATCAGCGTAGCGCAGATGAGCATCATTATCGCGTATCCGAGCGCTTGGCGGAATCCCATGCTGTCGCCCAACTCCCTTCTGCGGAACGTCCTCATGCGCGACAAGGCATAGAACGGTGATGCCATGGCAATGATCATCGAGGCAAAGGACCACAACGTATCGCTGAAACCGGCTATCATGCATGCGAAACTGGCCGCCCACACCACGCCGACACGCGCTCCGTCTGTGAGCGAGCAGGATTTCATCCGGGAATACTCTTCTGGGGTTATCATTATTAATATGTGTGTTTCCGTCGGCAAAATTACGCATTTATTGATAAAACTCCAAAGAAAACGGCAATGTACTGAAATAAAAAAACATAAATGGCAGCCCGATACGCCTGCGAGGAACAAACGATATGCCCGGGCAGCCGACTATACTGTCAGTTAGGGCCACAATGACCGGTTTGGGGGTTATGACACAATGAAAAGAAGATTTTACAGTGACTGATTTGCGGTTGACTTCATACGGCGAAGCAAATACGGCGTAATTGCTCACCAAATACGGCGTAATTGCACGGCAAATACGGCGAGTTTGCACGGCAAATACGGCGAGTTTACAATATGGTCAGCAACGGACGGGAAGTGCATTTGTGACAAAGTAAGTTTCCATTGAGTATCTATGGATTATGCAACCGCTTTGCAATCAAATGATGCCTATTCCCTGTGTGTTGCCTTCCACCATGCCGTTTTTGTCTTCGTCGCTGCCGCCTTGTTCGCCGAAGGGTCACTGACGGAAATCCCGGAATAGTCAGTTATTGGGTTCTCCGTGCCGTTGTATGCGGAATAGAATGCGGCGGTCGCCGCCTTTGCCGGCACAAGTCTTGCGAGCGACTGCGTGAAGCGCGAATACATGGCCTCGTCACCGTCGCACAGCAACCTGACATAGTTATCGAAGTCGAAGAATATGTGCGTGCTCAGTCCGTCGTAGGCCTGCAACCGGTCAAGCATTCCGTCATCAAACGAATGCGAGGCGTTGATGTCGCGCATCACCGCCGCCATGTTCCCCAACTCGTCGCAGCGTATTGCCGAAATCGTCCCGTAGGGGTATTTATAGCCCTTGTAGAATGTGAGGAACTCGCTGCACGCCGCGCTCCAGTCCATCGACACTATTGATTTCCCCATCTTGTCATACGGCATCCCGTATAGCATTATCTCCGTCGGCGAGGCGACGATATAATCCGTCACGCGCCGCAGCTCGTATGCCGTCTCGACGTTTGCCATGTAGCAATCATCGAAAAGTATATAGTCAAGGTGCACGCCTGCCATGCCCATTGCCAGCGACAGGTCGGTGATGTCGGTCTGATACTTCACGTCGCCTGAATGTCCGAAGAAACGTGTCCGTTTCCATTCGTCCTCCTCTGTCGCGCCATTCTTTCTTGCAATGGCATGTTTGTTCTGCAATTTCGTTCCCTTTGGAATCCACGCCATGCCGTGACATCCTATTATCATTGCATAGTGCGGCGTTTCCGACAACGCCCTTATGTCGCTCATGATGCCGGCAATGCCGCCGGGCGTGGTGTATTCGTTGCCTGCAAACGTGTATTTCCTCAGCGTGTCGCGCTCGCACTTCCCGTTGCGGTATGCGATCTCCGTGAGCGACGCCTCCCTCTCGCCTGATGCCATGAACACGAGGAAGCGGCGGCCCTCGGCGCCCTTCATGCCGGCTATGGCGCGCTCCATGCCATCTATGTTGTTATGGAAAGGAGTGATCATGTCGCTGCCCGACCAGGGGAGGTACATTATTACGGTCTGCACGAACTTCGCCTCGGGTTTCTCCTCCGGTGTGTCGTCGTGACACGAGGCGAAGGCGATCACGGCCAACAGCAGCAATATGATTTTCCTCATAACAACTATGGCATCAAGCCTTCTTCCTAAGTTCCGCAATAGACTGTTTCAGAGAAGCGATCTTCTCCTCCGAGTCGCTCTGTTTCTTGCGTTCCATCGCAACGACTGCCTCCGGTGCGTTGGCAACGAATTTCCCGTTGGCCAGTTTCTTCATCACCCCGGCGAGGAAGCCCTCAAGGTGTTTCAGCTGCGCCTCCTGCTTCTCGATCTCCGCCGCGACGTCGATCAGCTCGCCCAGTGGCACGGCATACTCGTGCGTTCCCACCATGAACTGCGAGGCGTCGGCGTGCTTCTCCGCCACCGTCTCTATCCCCTTCAGGTTTGCCATCTTGGTCACCACTGCCGCATAGCCTGCATACGCATCCTCGCCAACGGACTGCAACGTCATACGCTCCTTGTTAGGGATGTTCTTCTGGTTGCGCACGGTGCGCACGCCAGACACTATCTGCTTCACGTTCCCTATGTCAGCCACGAGCCTCTTGTCACCATCGGCGGGGCTGCCCAGCGAAAGTTCCTCGCGCATTATGCTGTCGCCTGCGGAACGCTCATGTATGTGCTGCCACAGTTCCTCCGTTATGAACGGCATGAACGGGTGCAGCATCTTGAGCAGTGTCTCGAAGAATCCGAGCGTTGCCTCGTATGTCCTTCGGTCGATTGGCTTCCGGTATTCCGGCTTCACCATTTCGAGATACCAGCTCGAGAACTCGTCCCAGAAGAGTCTGTAGACGGTCATCAGAGCCTCTGAGATGCGGTACTTCGAGAACAGCTCGCTGAGTTCCCCGTTGACGGTGCGCAGCATTGCTCCGAACCACTCCACGGCAATCCTGTTTTCCTCCGGCTGCTCCACGTCAGCCGTTTCCCACCCCTTGACGAGGCGGAAGGCGTTCCATATCTTGTTGTTGAAGTTGCGTCCCTGCTCGCAGAGGCTCTCGTCGAACAGGATGTCGTTGCCGGCCGGCGCCGATAGCATCATTCCCATGCGCACGCCGTCGGCCCCGTACTTGTCTATCAGTTCCAGCGGGTCTGGCGAGTTGCCAAGGCTCTTCGACATCTTGCGCCCGAGCTTGTCCCTCACGATACCCGTGAAATACACGTTTTTGAACGGGAATTTGCCCATGTATTCCTCTCCTGCCATTATCATCCGCGCCACCCAGAAGAATATTATGTCGGGAGCGGTCACGAGGTCGGATGTGGGGTAATAGTACTTTATCTCCTCATTCCCCGGGTTGTTGATGCCGTCGAAGAGCGAGATGGGCCACAGCCACGAGCTGAACCATGTGTCGAGCGCGTCCTCGTCCTGGCGCAGGTCGCCGGGTTGCAGGTTCTCGCAGCCGCTCTCCCTGCGTGCCATCCCGAGTGCCTTCTCCGGCGATTCCGCCACCACGAAATGCTCCTCCCCGCCTGACTTGCCATCGCCTGCCTTGCCTGGCGTGGTGTAGTAGTATGCCGGGATGCGGTGCCCCCACCACAGTTGCCTCGATATGCACCAGTCCTGAATGTTCTCGAGCCAGTTTTTGTATGTGTTGACATATTTCGAAGGATAGAAGTGCATCTCGCCGTTCACCACCGGCGGCAGCGCGATGTCGGCGAAGTGCTGCATGCGCAGGAACCACTGCAGCGACAGGCGCGGCTCGATGGCGGTGTCCGGGTTGCGCTCGGAGTAGCCCACCTTGTTGGTGTAGTCCTCCACGCGCTCCATCAGCCCTGCCTTCTCGATGTCCTTGACAATCTGCCTGCGGCATTCGAAGCGGTCCATGCCGACATACAGCGGCGACTGCTCCGATATGGTGCCGTCGGCGTTGAATATGTCTATCGTCTCGAGGTTGTGCGTCTTGCCCAGCATGTGGTCGTTGGTGTCGTGCGCCGGGGTGACCTTCAGGCAGCCCGTCCCGAACTCTATGTCCACATACCTGTCCTCGATGACCGGGACGACCCTGCCCACGAGCGGCACGATCACTTTCCTTCCGTGCAGCCAGCGGTTCTTCGGGTCTTTCGGGTTGATGCACATGGCGGTGTCCCCCATTATCGTCTCGGGGCGCGTCGTGGCGACCACGGCATAATATCCGCGCTCGTCCCTGTGCATCACATTCCCCTCCTCCCCGGTGTATTCATCAATGCCCGCGCAGCAATTCCCATCGACATAATATTTGAGATAGTACAGTTTCGACTGCTCCTCCCTGTAGACGACCTCCTCGTTGCTGAGCGCGGTGAGTGCCTTGGGGTCCCAGTTCACCATGCGCAGGCCGCGGTATATCAGTCCCTTGTTGTACAAGTCGATGAAGACGCGCTTCACGCTCTCCGAGCGTTTCCCGTCCATGGTGAACGCGGTGCGGTCCCAGTCGCACGACGCGCCGATCCTGCGCAGTTGCTTCAGGATGATCCCGCCGTGCTCGTTCGTCCAGTCCCATGCGTGGCGCAGGAACTCGTCGCGCGACAGGTCGTGCTTTTTTATGCCCTGCCCCGCGAGTTTCCTCACCACCTTCGCTTCGGTAGCAATCGAGGCATGGTCGGTCCCCGGCACCCAGCAAGCGTTCTTGCCCTCCATGCGCGCCCTCCGCACAAGGATGTCCTGTATCGTGTTGTTGAGCATGTGTCCCATGTGCAGCACGCCCGTTACGTTTGGCGGCGGTATGACCACCGTGTATGGTTCGCGCCCGTCGGGCTTAGAGCTGAACAGTTTGTTGTCAAGCCAGTATTGATACCATTTCGACTCCACCTCGCGCGGGTCGTACTTCGTTGCTAATTCCATTTGCTATATCGTTTTATCTCGTTGTATTCATTATAATATAAAAACGCTGCAAAGTTATAAAAAAAATGCAACATGCAGCATAAGTTTGTGTACGAAATTAGCTTTGTGGCATAATTATAGGTATGTGTTGACACATAGCAAAATTAATTTTCGACAAGTGCCGGAGCGCAGCGAACCGAAAGTTAACAAGTCATACCATCAAGGAACTATCTGTATGGCAGCGGAAAGTTGCTTGGCAATTATCTCAAGTTTTAATGAACTGTTGATACGACAAATGGAAAGAAAATGAAAAAAAACTCGTAGAAAGACCTCCCTAAAATAAAGAAAATTCTAAAGAAACTCTTATTTTTCTATGTTTGTCCAATGTTTTTTGTAAATTTGCACAATAAAATGAGATATATTCATGAAGTTAAACCGCATAAAAGATATACTTGAGGAAAAAGGAATTTCTCAGACATGGCTTGCAAAGAAGTTGGACAAGAGCTTCAATTCGGTAAATTCATATGTGTGTAATCGGTCACAACCCAATCTTGAAACACTCCTTAAGATATCCAAGATATTGAAAGTGGATATGAAAGATTTGATTGCAGACCAAGGAGAAATTGAAACAGAATAGTATGAAATATAATATCGAATATTTCCTTGAATTAGAAGGACAACAACTGATAAAGAAATTATCAGAATGCTATCCTTGTGACTCATTGATGCCAGGGGTGCCATCTGAAAAAGCAATCAATAGTACTTTCAAGCAAGTGCACACTTCTCTTGTTAACAATCTGATTAACAAATTTATGTTGGTGTCATGTAAGGGGTATGCCCCATCCGCTTTTTATTCTTTGTTTGAAGGAACTCTATCAGATGACCCAACTCTTCCTGACAACCTTGAGGTAGAAAACATTCCGCAATTATGTGAAAAGTTGCATGTTTCTTTTCTCAACTCCCTCTTCTCCTATTCCCAAGGAAAGATTTATAGAAAGAAGTCAAAAAACAATCTTTTAGAAGTTGGTGCAGTTTACACACAAGATCAAATTGCCTATGATATAGTGCATAGAACTTTGTCTAATATGTCTTCCATCGATAAGCCTAAAGATATTAAAATACTTGACTTTGCCACAGGTACAGGCAGGTTTTGCCGACAGATTGTAAAGTGCATGTATGAGGTTTTCGGAATAGTTCCAGACTATTCTATCTTGAATAATATATATGCTGTAGACATTGATCCTGTCGCGCTTAACGTATGCAGAATGAATGTTTTATGTTTGCTGGACGCATTGAACATTGACAAAGCGAAGATCGTGTCTGAGCACCTAATTCTCAAGAATGCCTTGATGAAAGGAGGTTTGTTTGAAAATAAAATGACTATTAGTCATAATGATCTTGGAGGACTCTTCTATAATGGCTTTGATGCAATAGTTTCCAATCCACCATATTTAGTACTTAAACCAAACAAAAATAAGATGGATGCGAAAACTGTTGAGAACATCAACAATATGGCAAAATATTTCAGAAGCTCAAGTGACTATAAGTATTCTATCGAAGGAATGCTCAATTTATATCAGTTGTCATTGGAGGCTATGCTTGGAATGCTTAAAGTTGGAGGTGAAATGGGAATAATATGCCCGTCCACTCTTTTTGCAGATGTTTCAGCATCTACACTAAGAAAGCATCTTCTTGCAAAACATAAGGTGTCGTATATTAAATACTTCTCTGAGGATGATCCGTTGTTTGATAATGTCACTCAAGCGACCTGTATCTTCCACCTTACAAAGGTGGGAGAAAGTTCCCTAATTGATATTGTTCAAGGACAAAGAAATTACCAAATTGCCTTAGACGATGTAAAGCATGTTTTTGCAGCAAATTGGGAAATACCTTCCATTGAAAAGGTTGAATGGGATATTCTCAGAAAGTTGCTTTCCATTCCAGCCATTAAAAATCGACCTCAGATACGCAATAAACGTGGTGAACTTGATATTTCTTTGTCTAAGGACTATATTACCTCAGACCCCACATCATTAAGATTGGTAAGAGGAAATATGATTTCTGGAGATTCTATAGTTGACATCAACCACGAGTATGTCAAACCGGAGTTTCTTGAGAAAAAATCTCAAGACTATCTTTCCCAAGATAAAGGTAGAAAGAGATTGGTTTGCCAGCAAATTTCAAACATGTCTCAAAAAGTCAGACTGAGATTTGTCGTATGCGAAAGCAATGATATACTTGGAAATTCATGCAACTATATCACCGTTGCAGAAGAGAATATTCCTAAAATGAAAGCACTGTTAAACAGTGCATTATTAAATTGGAGATTCAAAATTACTAGTACAAACAACCACATCAATAATTATGAATTAGATGAACTGCCAATCATTGACTTGGACTCCGTTACATCCGATATTATTGACTTGGATGAAATTAGTAGAAACAAGAAGATATGTTATCTCTATGGCTTAGAGAAAGAAGAAGTGAATTTCATAATCAATCAACAATATGATATTATATAATCACGTTGCTTACAAAATGTGCCAGCACGAAAGGGATATGGCTCAGCATATTCCAGCAGGCGGTAATTGGAAAGATATACCAGAAGAAATAACCGACAACCGCTTGGCCAACATTCGTGATGGCGGTGGCAGAACAACATACTATGGACGTCTCAAATGGGATAAACCCAGCTATACAATTAACACGTTCTTTAATCGTGTTCCAAACGGATGCAACTTGCATCCTGACCAGATGCGTGTGATGTCTACAAGAGAAGCTGCTCGTTTCCAGTCATTTCCGGACGATTTCATTTTCGTGGGAAAGAAGGCTGGAATCTACAAGCAAATAGGTAATGCAGTACCACCGTTGCTGGCAAGAATGATCTCTGCCTTGATCAAGCCTCACTTGGACAGATATAACATAGTAGACCTATTTGCTGGCTGCGGTGGACTCTCTGAAGGCTTTATTCAGAATGGGTTCAATCTCCTTGCAGCAAATGAGTTTGATGCCAGTGTGTTTGAAACAAATAAGTTCAACCACTCTAAGTATGCGAGTGAAGACAAATTTATCCTCGGTGACATTACAAAGGATGAAACCAAACAAAGGGTTTACGATGCCTGTGGTGACAAACAAGTAGATGTTATTCTTGGTGGCCCTCCATGCCAGGGCTTCTCATATGCTGGCTGGAGAGATCCAAATGATCAAAGAAATCGGCTCTTTAGAGATTTCGTCGACATAGTTACCACTTTGTATCCAAAGTTCTTTGTCATGGAGAATGTTCCTGGTATTCTCACTATGAGAAAGGGTGAAGCCATAAAGGAAATAATTCAAGCATTTGCAGATGCTGGCTACCATGTAGGTACTCCATTAAAACTGACTGCGGCTGATTTTGGTGTACCGCAAAAGCGTAAAAGGGTCATTTTGATTGGTTGTCGCGAGAACATTACAATCAATCAGCCAGCACCATTGTTTACGGACAGGTCAGAAGGATTCTTTCCTCTTCCTCAGTATGTTTCCGTCAGAGAAGCAATCGGTTCTTTTCCTCCAATTCCTGATGGTGGTGGTGAAAACGAGATTGAGGTAACGTTTGAGAATCCTTCTGCTTATGATAGGCTTATGGCAAAAGAAATTACTTTTGAAGAGTTCTATCAGATTAAACTTAATGAAATGTAAATAGGATATGTAGTAGGTAACTCTTTCCTATCTTTAGATTTAGGGTGTTTTTTGTGGATCAAAAGTTTCTAAGTTCAAGCAAATAGGAAATTTGACGCCACCTCTCTTAAGTAAGTTTGTTTCAACACTAATTGAAACACATCTTGATTCATACAACTTTGTTGGATGGATACAATAAAAAGGATTGGGCATCCATCCTTTTTTACTTATACTCATTATCTGAACTATCTGCAGCCATACTAGTATAACCTTCAAATTCTTCAATACTATAAGTCTTGAGTCCGTTCTCTATGCGAAAGATTTTTTTTGAGATTTCTTCGATTAACGACTTCAATCTTTTATCTGCTACATCATAATCTTTTAATATGATTGCAGCAAGAATTGGTCGGAGTTCATAAGAATCCTCGTTTATCAAAAAGTAATTCTTGCGATTTTGTTTGGTAAGAAAATCTTCAAGGCTTTCGAAAGCAATTCGTACATAACGCTCTTGATTCTTTCTTTTGTTCTTGCTATCGAGAGGATTGGCTACAATAACCATTCGGTCTAAGTGCCTAAGGTCAAAATTTTCAAAGCGATAATCCATCATAGAAAATTCAGGATGAAGATAACGCATTAAGAAATCTTTACCTGTTTCCTGATGAATGATTGCCAAGATATTGAGTATATTCTGATGGCATTTTGCCATGATAGAACTTGCCTTCTTTGCTTCTATATCGTTAGTAATATTGTTTTTCACAATATCCCAAATATACTTAGAATGCCAACTTACGACCTGATAGCCTTTCTTTTCTAATGCTATCAAAGTATCCACATCTGCCTTAGTGAATCGATTGTTCTTTGAACTATTACAACTTTTACACATTGGCGTGAAATGCCGACTGTGACAGAAACCAAGAGAAACTGGTCCTATATGATCAGCTGACATATTTTCCACGTTTCCACATACGGGACAAGCCATAGGAGGTTGTTTGTGGAATTCTCCCATCAAACGATTTGCTAAATTATAATCTCCATCTGACCAATCTTCATATGCTCTTCTATCTTGTACATAGGTCTTCATGTTATCATCGCGACGGCCAGTATCCTTAGTTTTGCGGCAACATAAAGCATAAGAATGGAAACCATTGTATCGGTCAGGAGGATTACACATAACTCCAGGAGAGAACAAAGAACTTTCCTTGTCAATAAGTTCTGCTTTGATATATTCAATGAGTTTATCTGCGTTAGCAGCTGTAGGAATTTTAAGCAAGCGAGATAATTTGTCCAAAAGGGCTTCCGAAGTACAAAACTCACGAACAAATTCGCGAATTGTATAGTCGGTTTGCTCTAATTCTAATCCAAATTCTTTATTCAGTTTTTTTAATGTTCTAAGTGTGGGATATTCATAGAATATACTTCTTTCTTCTCCACAGCATTGACAAACATGAATTCCTGTAGGATGTATCAATCTTGCAGCTTTGGCATAACAACCCTTTTGGATGGGAATGCCAAGTTTTTTGCAAGTTGCATCCCACCACGTTTGTCTCATTTGACCCTTAGGGGATTTACCAGTTACAACCCAGTTTACCTTGCCATATTTGTCACGATCGTAGTACAGACCTTTATAGTTGGGATGCGCCACAATCATCTCAACATATTTGTCATAATTAGTATGATATCCAATTTTGCTCATAGCTATATAGGTTATGAATATGCTATGAGAGCCAAAAGCCCTCTTCTAAAAAGAAAAAAGGGCGTGGCGGAATTCTTGTGCTACACCAAAGCCTTGCACAGCTCACGTCAGACAACAATCCTTCTCTCCACGCCCATACATTGAGAGCGCAGACATCCGTTGTCTTAACTAAACTGACGTTTCGTGAAGTGCAAGTTTGGGTGTATCAGTTGAGTCAAGGATGTCAAAAAACTCTATTTCTTCTTTATTCTATTCATTTTTTTAAGTTAATACTCGATTTAATTAAAACAACGCATAAAATGCTTTGCAAAGGTACAACCTTTTTCTCATAAATTTCTCTTTTTTCATGCTTACACTTGAATTATTCTCATTTCTTACATAACAACACTCTGTTAATTATAATGCAACCGTTTGAAAATGAGAAAATTAGATAACCATATATAACCAATGAATTTTGGTTAAATGGCTGATTGTCCGTAACTTTACATTTTACAAGACTTAAAGTGAATGACATCAGAAGCACTCAACCAATATAAGGAAATCTGCATATATGCCATCAAAAGTTAAATGCCGTGTTAGGATGTCTTGCGCAAATGCCGCTTAATATTCCAAACCGAGTTCTGTTTCCGCGATGCCAGGCAATATAGCGGACCGCGCATTGCCAGACAAGACACAAGAACCATCCAGACTTCTCCCACAACGCGTCATTCGCGTCACATTATGTCGCGGAGGTGATGATGAATGGAAACAGCCTGCCGTATTACATGGCTTCTTTCAAGGAACTCATTGCGAGCACATACATCGCAAAATTAAATTTCGACAAGTGTCGGAGCGCAGCGAACCGAAAGTTAACAAGTCATACCATCAAGGAACTATCTGTATGGCAGCGGAAAGTTGCTTGGCAATTATCTCAAGTTTTAACGAACTTCGTGGAATATAACACCTGTTTAAATTGAATAAATTTCACCAGTGATGTTGCTGTATGTCAGATTTATTTGTTACTTTTGCATCAAAATAGAAGGAGCAATGCATACAAGGGAAGAAAAACTGGAAGCCTTCGGGAGACTGCTCGACGTGCTTGACAGGCTGCGGAAGGAATGTCCGTGGGACCGCAAGCAGACCAACGAGAGCCTGCGACCGAACACAATAGAGGAGACCTTCGAACTGTGCGACGCGCTGATGAAGGACGACGCAAAGGACATCTGCAAGGAACTGGGCGACGTGATAATGCACGTTATGTTCTACGCGAAAATCGGCGAGGAGCAGGGAAAGTTCGACATTGCAGACGTGTGCGAGAAGGAGGCCGACAAGCTGATTTTCCGTCACCCGCATGTATATGGCGAGGCGGAGTCGCTGAAACACTCGCCGCTGATACACGCCGAGGCAGGCAAGGAACTTGACACGGGACAGGTGCTCGAGAACTGGGAGCAGATAAAACTGCGCGAGAAGGACGGCAACAAGAGCGTTCTCTCCGGAGTGCCAGACGCGCTGCCGTCGCTGATAAAGGCCTACCGCATACAGGACAAGGCGCGCAACGTGGGCTTCGACTGGCAAGACCGCCAGGACGTGTGGGACAAGGTGCGCGAGGAACTGGGAGAACTGGAGGAGGAACTGAAAAACGACGACGGGGACAAGGCGACGCGCGAGCTCGGCGACTTCCTGTTCTCGGTGATCAACGCCGCGCGGCTCTACCACCTGAACCCAGACAACGCGCTGGAGCACACCAACCGCAAGTTCATCAGGAGGTTCAACTATATCGAGGAACACTCGATAAAAGCAGGCAAGCCACTGACGGAAATGACCTTGGGGGAGATGGACAGACTATGGAACGAAGCAAAGGAAAAAGAATGTAAATGATATGAGGAAACTATTTTTTTTATGTGTCTCTGCCATTGCCGCAGCCGTGATTGCCGGTTGCAGCGGGGGCAAGACAAAGGATGCCGGAGGCAGCGACTCTCTACGGACTGACAGCACAGCCGAGCAGGACAGCTCCCTGTACGGACGGTGTGGGGATGGCTGCGCCATGAACACGCTGCAACTCATAACCGACAATGGCGACACGCTATACCTCGGCTATGACCCGGACGCGGACATGTCGCCAGTGCGCGGGGGAATCGCCGTGGGCGACAGGGTGGCGGTGACGCTCGGCAATGACGAATATGGCGAAAAAATCGCCGCGAGCGTGATAAACCTTACCACACTGCTCGGCAAATGGCAGAGCCTCGAACGTGCGTTTGAGATCAAGGAAGGAGGGGTGGTAAAGACTACCGTAAACGAACAGAAGCCTTACACCTCGTGGAAAATCGTCAACGGCAAACTTGTACTGAGCGCCGACACGTTCAGCATATACGAACTGGGCGCCGACTCGCTGTATCTCGAGAACAAAGTGGGCATATTCGCCTACAAGAGAGTGAAATAGCATGACGCCATGACTCCTTTCAGAGTATCCATTCTCGGGTGCGGGAGCGCGCTACCCACTCTGCGGCACTGTGCCTCGTCGCAAGTCGTGGAACTGCGCGACAAGAAATTCATGGTTGACTGCGGCGAGGGAACGCAGATGCAGCTGCGCCGCGCAAGGATTGGCTTCAACAGCATAAGGGCGGTGTTCATATCGCACATACACGGCGACCACTGCTTCGGACTGATTGGGATGATAAGCACATTCGGCCTGCAGGGACGCACCGCGCCGCTGCAAATATATGCCCCCAAGGAACTCGGTGAAGTGCTTGACACACAACTGCGGCTGTTCTGCGCGCACCTTGACTATGAGGTGACTTTCCATGCCGTCGACCCGTCGGCACAGAATGTGGTGTATGAGGACAACAGCCTGCAGGTGGAGACCATACCACTGCAACACCGTATGCCGTGCTGCGGCTACATCTTCCGCGAGAAGCCAACGCTGCCGCATATACGACGCGACATGATCGACTACCTGAAAATCCCTGTAAGCCAGATAAGCAACATCAAGTCGGGAGCCGACTGGGTGCGCGAAGACGGGACTGTCGTGCCAAACAAGCGTCTCGTGTCGCCGGCAGACAGGCCGCGGGCATACGCCTACTGCTCCGACACGCGCTACGTCCCCACGCTGCACGAACGCATGGAAGGCATAGACACGCTTTACCACGAGAGCACATACGGGGACGACGACGCGCAGTTGGCGGAGAAATTCTGCCACAGCACTGCGAGGCAAGCCGCACTCGTGGCGCGCGCCGCCGGGGTGCGACGGCTGCTGCTTGGGCATTACAGCTCGAGGTATGATGACGAGAGCATTCTGCTACGACAGGCAAGGGAGGTGTTCCCCGAAAGTTACCTGACGAATGAAAAAGACATTTTCGATATATAAATATCGACAAAAATTTGCATGTCTCAAAGAAAAGCACTATATTTGCAACGGTTAATCAACATGATGCGCGTATGATAAAGAATATACTGATATTCTCAATGGCCTCGATACTTATTTCTGCAATTCCAGTAATGAGTCATGCCGAGACCGCGATAGAGATTATAGACAATGACTATCAGAGTGTTACGATCTCCGTACAGGAGTCTGTGCTGCACGTCACTGGCGCCAACGGGCAGGTTCTCCAGATATATAATGTTGCCGGAGTGATGGTCAAGAGCATAAAGGTGGAAGGAAACGACAGACGCTATGAGCTGAACCTGAGCAAAGGGTGCTACATAGTAAAAGTAGGCAAGACGGTAAGGAAAATATCAATAAAATAACACTGCCAGACTAAATTAAACCAACCAACGGGTTTGCAAAAGCAGATTTTCGTCTGCTTCATTGTGCTTTTGGCACTGCTGTCATGCACAGATGGAGACAGACAGCCATACCAGGACATAACGCCCGAGGCACTCTCCATGATGAAAGTGCCTGAATATGAGCTCAACAATGAAAAGATACGCGGGCAGATAATACGGCTGACAAAGAGCGAGACATCCTCTTCGGCCGCCGTGAGGTTTGTGCGCGGATACTATTCCGGCGGCAACCAATTCATCTGGATAGACCGCCACGGCATAAACCCACGCGCAGACACGCTGCTGTCTTTCATTTCACGGGTAGGGGAAATGGGGTTCAGGAAAGAAATATTCAGGGTCGCGCAGATTGAGGAAGACCTTCGGCGCGTGCGGCAACTCGATTTCGACAAGCCGGCGAACACGGTAAACAAAGTGTTCGCAAGACTGGAATATAACCTGTCGCGGGCATTCATGAGATATTCAGCAGGACAGAAATTCGGTTTCGTTAACCCCTCGGTGATACTCAACCGCGAGCCGGAAGACGACAGCGAAGGGGCGCGGATGGTGTACAAGCACCAGTTTGATATAAGAATCGAACACCCGACGGAATCATTCTACAACAACGCCATCGCCACGGCAGGAGGCGGAAACCTCGGGGAATTCCTGCGCGGGGTGCAGCCGAAACGCAAACTATACAAGCAGCTCCAGGAGCATCTCAACAGTGGAAACCTGTCAGAAAGCGAGTGGCTCGCAACGCTGTGCAACATGGAAAGGTGCAGATGGAGGGAGAAAATGACGGAGGAAGACTGCGGCAAATATGTATTCGTTAACATTCCGTCGTTCGTGCTGAATGCCGTGGACGGCGACAGTACACTGACGATGAGGATGTGCTGTGGGGCTAACAAGACAAAAACACCATTGCTGACGAGCGAGATAATAAGGATCGATCTCAACCCGATGTGGAACGTACCCCATTCGATTGCAAAGAACATAGCCGGAAGCATCGGGTATATGGAGCGCAACAACATGTTCATCTACGACGTGAAGAAAGGCGTGCTGCCCGCAAGCGAGGCATCGCGCGAACTGATACTGGACGGAAAGCAGCGCATCGTGCAGGAGGGCGGGAACGGCAATGCGCTCGGACGCATAATCTTCAGGTTCAACAACAATTTCTCCGTATATCTGCACCACACCTCAACCCCGTGGGCTTTCCAAAGCGCAAACCGCGCCATATCACATGGCTGCGTGAGGGTTGAGAAACCATACGAGCTTGCCGTGTTCCTTATGAAAGACAAGGACATGGACCTCGCACGGAAGATAAGATACTCGATGACATACGAGGTGAGGAAAGACAGCGAGGGGAATGTCATCGGTCCAAAAATAAAAAAGGACAGCATAGTGAGGAACGTGAAGGTAACGCCGCACGTCCCGGTGTTCATCACATACTACACCATTTATCCCGACAAGAACGGCAACATGGTCAAATTCCGCGACGTATATGGATACGACAAGCGCATCATCAAACAACTGAAGCAATTCGCCACGCGCAGATAAAAACGGACGGGAGATGACGAAGGAAGAAAGTTACCTTATCTCGCAGTTGGCCGACAAGAACACGCGTAGAGAGGCATTTGCAAAGGTGGTGAGGCTGTACGGCGAGCGCATCTACTGGCAGATAAGGCGCATAGTGCTCACACACGAGGATGCCGACGACGTTCTCCAGAACACATTTATGAAAGCGTGGGCGGCGCTCGACAACTTCAAAGGCACGTCAAAAATATCGACGTGGCTCCACCGGATAGCAATAAACGAATCGCTCGACCATGTCAGACGCTCAAGAAACAAGATAAGCACCGACACCTGCGTTCCCGTGGCCAGCCGGCTCATGGCAGACGAGTATTTCGACGGCGACGCCGCAGAGGCATTGCTGCAGGAGGCCGTCGCCATGCTGCCCGACGTGCAGCGCACTGTGTTCACGATGCGGTATTATGAAGAAATGAAATACAGCGACATAAGCGAAGTCCTCGGGACATCCGAGGGAGCACTGAAAGCATCATACCACATTGCCGTAAAGAAAATATCAAAATACGTATTAAACCATGGCAACAAACTGCCGTCTAAAGACTAAAAGAGAGAAAATCAATGGCAGTGGAAAACAACATCGCAACTAATTCCGGCAGAGAAAACCATTTCAGAGTTCCAGACGGTTATTTCGCATCGATAGAGAAGCAGGTTATGGACGGCCTGCCAGACTGCAACAAGCCATTGCAGGATGGCAAGGTGAAGCGTCTTCGCCTGTGGAGACGCATAGGCGGGTATGCCGCAGCGGCATGTTTCGCCGGGCTGCTGGCTGGCTACGTGATCCATCACAAAGCAGACCCGGCAGCGGCGACACAAACTGACGATGCCGGCATAGCCGTGACCGATGACGAATACTACATGGACATGGCCGTTGACGACATTATGATGGACGATGACGACCTGTACTCATATATCGCGAACGAATAAAAAGACACAAAAACAGGAAATGAAGCAACAACTCATCATATCCTTACTGCTGCTCATGTCTTTTTTGCCGCTGAATGCTCAGCGGCATAATGGCGGAAAGAATTTCGACCCAGCAAGGTACAAGGCCGAAATGGAGCAGTTCATCGTACGCGAAGCATGTCTCACGCCGCAGGAGGCATCTGTGTTCTTCCCAATTTTCGATGAGATGAAACGCAAGGAAAGGACGTTGCGCAACCACATCTCGGCACTTCGCAGGGTGAAGCCCGCGACCGAGCAGGGCTGCGCGGAGGCGGTGAGGAAGCGTGACGTGCTCGAAATACAGATAAAGGAACTTCAGCAGCAGTATCACAACCGCATGTTGAAAGTGCTGCCTGCAAGCAAGGTGTATGATGCACTGAGGGCGCAGCACCGCTTCAACCGCCGCATGTTCAGGAAGGGGATATGCGGCCAACGTAAGTAGATGAGGCGATGAGCAATCGCAGGACATGGCCTAATCCCTGAACCTTTCTCCCCAGCACTTAAGCATTCTCTGGTATTGTTTTTCCTCCATAGGTGAGTGCTGTGCGTGCCACAGGCGCTCGCCGCGCAGTTCATCGGGCAGGAATTGCTGCTCGACGAAATTGTCTGGATAGTCGTGTGCATACTTGTACCCGTCGGCGTAACCCAGTTCCGCCATCAGTTTCGTCGGCGCATTGCGCAGGTGGAGCGGCACGGGCAGGTTTCCCGTCTCCCTCACCACCTCCAAGGCACGCCCTATTCCCAAATACGAAGAGTTGCTCTTCGGCGATGTCGCGAGATACACGGCACACTCGGCAAGCGGTATGCGCCCCTCCGGCCAGCCAATCTTCATCACCGCATCGAAGGCAGCGTTGGCAAGCAGCAGGGCGTTTGGGTTGGCAAGCCCTATGTCCTCGGCGGCGCTTATCACCATGCGGCGCGCAACGAACTGCGGGTCCTCGCCGCCCTCTATCATACGCGCCATCCAGTAGAGCGCGGCGTCGGGGTCGCTTCCGCGAATGCTTTTTATGAAAGCTGACACGATGTCGTAGTGCATCTCGCCCTCCTTGTCGTATGCGAGGGGGTTCTGCTGCAGGCGGTCAGCCACCACCTCATCGGTGACAACGACATCCTCACCCTCCGGCGACGCCTCCACCACGAGTTCGAGTATGTTGAGCAACTTGCGAGCGTCACCGCCGCTGTAGCGCATCATCGCCGCCGTCTCGCGCAGCTCTATGCGGCGTTTCCTCATCTCCACATCGTTCTCCACGGCCCGCATCAGCAGTTGCGTCATGTCGTCCTTGCCGAGAGGCTTGAGGACGTAAAGCTGGCAGCGCGAAAGCAGAGGCCGTATCACCTCGAACGACGGGTTCTCCGTCGTCGCGCCGATGAGCGTCACCACGCCCTTCTCCACCGCCCCGAGCAGCGAGTCCTGCTGGCTCTTGCTGAAACGGTGTATCTCGTCGATGAACAATATCGGGCTCACGGTGTTGAAAAATCGCTCCTGCCTTGCCTTCCCTATCACCTCACGCACGTCCTTCACGCCGCTCGTCACGGCACTCAGTGTGTGGAAAGGCGTCTTCAGCATTTTGGCTATTATCTGCGCGAGGGTTGTCTTCCCCACCCCCGGCGGCCCCCACAATATGAACGATGATATTCGCCCCGCGTCTATCATCCGACGCAGGACAGCACCCTCGCCCACCAGATGTCTCTGCCCGATGAACTCACCGAGCGTGCGCGGCCGCATTCTTTCTGCCAAAGGTTCTGCCATATACAGATGCAAAATTAGGAAATAAAAATGAGAAAAAGAAACGGCACGGACGTTTTTTACGTTTTGCGCCCCCTGTTTCCCGAAATTGAAACGATTGGCGCGTCGCGCGCATCGCCTCACCATCGCCGCACATATAACCTGCATCCGACAGCAAAGCGTTTTCCACTTGAGTGCGGACGGTAAAGCAAATACGCCGGATTTGTGAGGCAAACACGCCGTAATTACATTGCAAACACGCCGTAATTACATTGCAAATACGCCGAGTTTGGTGAGCAAATACGCCGAATTTGCTTTCCTGTAAGGCACAACAGGGAAGTGCCCCCGTGTTGAAACACGCGTTTCCCACCTACCGCACAACAGGGAAACAGCATGGTTTTCACGCCACGGCTGTAAGTTCCAAAACGAAGTGCAATAAAAGAGTACCCCTCGCCGAGAGATGCAGACAACCTCTCGCTACGCTTCGAGAAAGTCTGCATCTCTCGGCGAGGGAAAATAGACAACCAGCAATACAAATAAAAAAAGAACACTGGGAAAAGAAATTGCCGGCATCGTCGGCACCAGTCAGGCAACACTCTCACGTGAAATCAGACGCAACAGCACGCCATCGGGAAAGTATATCTG
>URLI01000025.1 GCA_900548585.1 uncultured Prevotella sp.
AAGTTCGGGCTTTGTGATATGTTAAAAGAGGGTGTGCCAATTTTGACACACCCCCATTTGGGATAAACGCAGCAATTGGAAATGACTGGACGGCGAACGTGCCTTGATGTGTTGACACCATATTAGGCCTGTGGCGACAGGTCGTTTTATGTCGTTAAGCACGTCAAAATGTTAAATAACACAACTTTAATGTTCATTTTTTTGCATTTGTAAATAATATGTTATATATTTGCCACATCTTTATTTGCGATTTCGGGATTATCGAAATCATTTTCCGGGTTGGTGCGTCCTGCATCAACCCTTTTTTGTCTGTCATAATGTTTGACCGCCGTGTCTTTGTGTTCGCGGCGATTGTTCCTTTTCTCGTAATAATGATAACGAAAAACAAAAATATATTAAATAGTTTTCTCCTTAAACATATAATTGATAACTTTGCAAATATTAATTAATTTCATGCGTCATAGTTTTATGAGATATGCTATTATTGCGGCAGGCGAAGGCTCGAGGCTTGCAAGCGAGGGCGTGACAGACCCCAAGCCATTGGTAAGCGTCGGTGGCGAGCGGCTCATAGACAGGCTGCTGCGCATATTCACGGACAACGGTGCCGAGGAGATTGCCGTTATTTGCAATGGCAGGGATCATGCGGTTGAACGGCATCTTGACGAGATACGCGGCAATGGGCTCGCCGGGCGGCGCGTGCCTTTGAAATATATTGTGAAATCAACTCCCAGCAGTCTTCACAGTTTCAATGAACTTTGCACTCTGCTCAATGACGGGAAATTCATATTGACAACGGTAGATACCATTTTCCGTGAAGACGAGTTCGCACGGTTCGTATCTTACTTTAAGGACAGTGACAGCGATGGCTGTTTCCCCGTCACGGGCTACGTTGATGACGAAAAGCCGCTTTATGTCGCCGTTGACGGCTCGATGCGCATTACCGGGTTTCATGACGAGCGCGGCGACTGCCGGTATGTCAGTGCCGGAATCTACGGACTTGGGACAAAGGCCAAGGATGTGGCACGGCGTTGCATAGGGCAGGGTGTTAGCCGTATGCGCAATTTCCAGCGCGCGCTTGTCGGCGAGGGCCTAAATATAAAGGCATGTGCCTTTACCAAAGTGCTCGACATAGACCACGCCGGGGACATAAGGAAGGCAGAGGAGTTCCTGCGTGGAAACAGTTGACATGAGGGTACTGATGATATACCGGGCGGAGAGGTATTCGCCGAACAGCGTCGTAAAGGACAAGCAAATACTCGATGCCGTGGGCCATGAGTTGCGGGAATGTGGGGCGGAAGTTCTCTTCATGTGTGAAGAGTCGCTCACGGATTACGCTGATGCAGACGTGATATTCTCTATGGGGCGTTGCCCTGACACCATAGAGTGGCTTGCCAGGAAGGAGGAAGAAGGCGTGAGGGTGATAAACAGCAGTCGCGGTATGCGCAGCTCGAGACGCTCGTTTGTCGATAGGATGATGCGTGAGAATGCTATTCCTGCCGCGCCTCAGGATGGAAACTGCGGATATTGGCTCAAGCGTGGTGACGGCGCCGCCCAACAGAAAGAGGATGTGGTGTTTGCCGTGGATGAGGCAGAGCGTGACCGCCGCCTTGAGGATTTCATGTCAAGAGGCATCAGGGACGTGGTGACCACGGCGCATGTTCGGGGCGATCTGGTGAAGTTCTACGGAGTTGCAGGCACGCCATTCTTCCGTTGTTACTATCCAACGGACGATGGCGGCAGCAAGTTCGGCGACGAGCGCCGCAACGGAAAGGCCATGCACTATGATTTCAGCCGCAGACTGTTGATGGAAAACGCCACACGTCTTGCTGGCCTGCTGGGACTTGAGGTGTATGGCGGAGACTGCATAGTGCGTCAGGACGGCACATTCGCCATAATCGACTTCAACGACTGGCCAAGTTTCTCACGATGCCGCAACGATGCCGCAAAGGCCATCGCATCGCTTGCCTGTGCCGGGACAAAGGAGTCGCATTTGTAACAGAAAATCATTTTTCGATGGGAAAATCATTCAACGAGATGCTGCGGGCATCATTCAAGAGCAAGGATACAGAAGAGTGGATAGACATTTATTTCACCCGCCCCATAGGGCTGGTGTTTGCTATTTTCTGGAACAAGCTGGGCATACACCCCAACGTTATAACCATACTGTCGATATTTCTCGGCATCGGCGCCGGCGTGATGTTCGTACACACCGACCTGCAGCACAATGTCATCGGTGTGCTGCTGCTTATGTTTGCCAACTTCTGTGACAGCACCGACGGGCAGATGGCGCGGCTCACCGGCAAGAAAACCCTTGTGGGGAGAGTCCTCGATGGCTTTTCTGGCGACATCTGGTTCTTTGCAATATATTCCGCTATATGCCTTCGCCTTTACAACCAGTACATCCCCGGGACCGACATGAAGTGGCATATATGGATATGGCTGCTTGCGCTGGTTGCCGGTGTGATGTGCCATTCGCCGCAGAGCTCGCTCGCCGATTACTACCGCCAGATACACCTTTTGTTCATAAAGGGAAAGGAGGGCAGCGAGCTCGACAACTACCGGGAGCAGCGCGCAATGTATGAGCAACAGCCGAAGACCAGGATACTTGCACGGCTTTTCTACTACAACTATGCCAACTATTGCAAGAGCCAGGAGAAACGCACACCGAATTTCCAGAAGATGATGGCTGCCGTAAAGGAGAGGTACGGAGATGTTGATGGGATGCCTGCGGAACTAAAGGAAATGTTCGTGAGCGGCAGCCGCCCACTTATGAAGCACGCAAACATCCTCACTTTCAACGTCCGGGCGATAACGCTGTATGCCACATGCCTGCTGGGCTGCCCGTGGGTCTATCTGCTTGTGGAAATCATAGTGCTTAACATATTGTATATTCACATGCACAAGAGGCATGAGGCACTGTGTGCCAACATTACGGAAAAACTATGACCAAAGGATATATATTCGACTATGGAGGCACCATAGACACACGCGGCGACCACTGGGGGCGGGTGTTGTGGAAATGTTACGAGCGGTGCGGGATGCCCGTCACCGAACAGCAGTTCCGCGAGGCATACGTACATGCGGAGCGGGTGCTGGGACGAAACCCGATTGTGAAACCCTCGTTCACGTTCCTCAAGACACTCGGCACGAAGCTGCGAATTGAGATGGAATATCTTATGACGGAAGGTTATTGGGACGTTTCTGAGGAAGGCTATGCAATGAAACATTCCGAAATCCTCAAAATGGTCTATGGCGAAACGTGCGGCATAGTGGCGGAAAACAGGAGTGTGCTGAAAGAGTTGGGACGGGAGCATCCATTGGTGCTGGTGAGCAATTTCTATGGTAACATGCCCACCGTGTTAGGAGAGTTCGGGCTTGACGGCCTGTTCGTATCTGTCATTGAGAGTGCTGTGGTGGGCATACGCAAGCCAGACCCCCGCATATTCGCGCTCGGCGTTGAGGCGTTGCAACTGCCCGCCAGAGATGTAACCGTCGTTGGCGACAGTTACTACAAGGACATACTGCCGGCACGCAGCCTGGGTTGCCGCACGGTTTGGATAAAGGGACTGGGATGGACCGATGAGGAATATGACTTGACGGTGCCGGACAAGGTGATCAGCAGACTTGATGAGTTATTGTAAAAAACAGGACAACGTTCGTAGAAATGAGGAAAGCAATAATATGCATATTTATGATGCTTGTGGCGATAGCGTCGCAGGCACAGAACATATCGGGCAGGATAGTTGATGCGTCAACCGGCGACAGCATACCATACGCCAGTGCGATATACAAAGGTCACAGCATCATGGTGTCAAGTGATGCCAGCGGACGTTTCAGCATAGCAAGGTGCAACGGGCTGACGCTGACGTTCAGTGCGCTGGGCTACAAGCCGAGGAAGATGGCAATAAACAAAAACACCGTCGGCAATCTTGTCATAAAACTGGAGCCGTCCGGAGCGCATGCACTCGAGGGTGTTACGGTGAAGGCAAAGCGCAAGAGGTATTCGCGGAAAAACAACCCGGCGGTGGAACTGATGAAGAGGGTAGTGGAGGCAAAGAAACGGACAGACCTGGCCAACCACGACTATTACCAGTATAACAAATACCAGAAGATAACACTCGCCTTCAATGACCTCAAGCCTGCCGAACTGGAAAGCGAGTATTTCCAAAAGAGAAAATGGCTGCTCAACCAGGTGGAACCAAGTCCATACACGGGGAAACTTATACTGCCGATAAGCGTTGACGAGACGGTTACGAAGAGGATTTACCGCAAGTCACCACGCTCTGAGAAAGACATAATAGAGGGGCAGAACTCCAGCGGGATAAACGACCTGATAGAGACGGGAGACATTCTTAACACTGTGCTGAAGGACGTGTTCGCGGACGTTGACATCTACGACGACCAGGTCAGGCTGCTGCAATATCCGTTCACGTCGCCTATAGGAAAGAATGCCGTTGCATTCTACAGGTATTACATAGAGGACACGGTGTATGTGGAAAACGACAAGTGCTATCACCTGCAGTTCCTGCCCAACAACCAGCAGGACTTCGGTTTCCGTGGAGAACTTTACATCGTTGCCGATTCCACGCTGCATGTGAAGAAGTGCAACCTCTCGATACCAAAGAAAAGCGACGTTAACTTCGTTGACAATCTTCAGATTGTCCAGGAATACAGCAAACTGCCTAACGGCGAGTGGGTGTTGTCGGTTGACGACATGTTCGTGGAACTGTCACTCACGAAATTTCTTTCAAAGGCGGTTGTGATGCGGACGACACGGCTCAGTGACTATGCCTTCGACGAGATACCCAAGAGGCTGTTCAAAGGGAAGGGAAAGGTTCGGCATGAGGCCGATGCAAGGATGCGCGACAATGATTTCTGGGAACATTACCGCTCGGTTGAACTTACAAGGAGCGAGGATGCGATGGGTGATTTCGTCAAGGGGCTGGAAAGCATAAAGGGCTTCAAGTTTGTCATTTTCGGGGCAAAGGCGTTGATAGAGAACTTTGTTGAGACGGGCGGCGTGAAACAGCCGAGCAAGGTTGACATAGGCCCGGTGAACACCATGATAACGAAGAATTTCGTTGACGGGCTGCGCACGAGGGTAAGTGGGCAGACCACGGCAAACCTGTCAAAGCATTGGTTCGCATCGGCCTATTATGCACACGGGTGGGGGAGCAAGAAGAATTATTACAAGGGTGAGCTGACATACAGTTTCAACAAGAAGGAGTATCTGCCGAGGGAATTTCCCAAGAGGACGCTCACTTTCTCAAGCACATACGATGTCTGCTCGCCGAGCGACAAGTTCCTGCACACCGACAAGGATAATGTTTTCACTGCATTCAAGTGGGCAAAAGTTGACAAGATGATGTTCTACAACAGGCAACAACTCGCTTTCGACTACGAGATAGAGGGTGGCCTGAAGTTCAGCGCCGCATTGAAGGCCGAGGAGAACGAGGCCACAGCCAACTTGTTCTTCACACCGATGAACCTTGCGGAGCGACTCCCCGACCCGAACGAGACTGAGGCCTTCCACGGTCATGGCAAGATACGAACCACGGAACTGATGTTCGGCATAAGGTTCGCCCCGGGCGAAACATACATCAACACAAAGCAGCGCCGGGTGCCTGTAAACCTTGACGCGCCGGTGTTCACGCTGTCGCACACATGGGGGATGAAAGGCTTCCTCGGCGGGGATTATGCGTATAACTTCTCCGAAGCATCGATTTACAAACGCTTCTGGTTGAACAGCTGGGGCAAGGTTGATCTGAATGTGAAGTGTGGGGCGCAATGGGGCAAAGTGCCTTTCCCACTGCTCATAGCGCCGGCTGCCAATCTTTCGTATATAGTCGAGGACGAGACTTTCTGCCTTATAAACAACATGGAGTTCCTCAATGACCGCTACGCGTCGCTTTACGTGTCGTGGGACATGAACGGAAAACTGTTCAACCGCATACCGCTGTTCAACAAACTGAAGTGGAGGGAGTACCTCGGTGTGAACTGCCTGTGGGGAGCGTTGACAGACAAGAACAACCCACTGCTCGCGGGAAATGCCGGAGACCCAGGGCTGATGTATCTGCCCGATGGCGTGTCAGTAATGGACAGGAACAGGCCGTATGTGGAGGTAGTGGTGGGAATACACAACATATTCAAACTGCTGCACATTGAATATGTGCGCAGGCTAACCTACCTGGACCTTCCCACGGCGCACAAGCAAGGCATAAGGTTCATGCTGCGGATGACGTTCTGACATGGTGCATGTTCCTGGAGTGGCATCTCGTCACTTCTTCTTGCCTTTCTTCCTCTTTATTCCGAAGAGGTCGGGCAGGGTGTTGAAGTCTTTCTGCAACACTATTCCCACGCCCTGTGTGGTGAGGCTGTTGCGCGTGAAGTATCGGTCGTTGGTCTGGTTGTATATGCGCACCGCGATGTTCCCGTTTGGAACGAGCAGATAGTGTATGTCGAAATCGCCGATGAACGATGTTGTCGCGTTCTCGTTGTCGCGGTAGCCGAACTGTCCGTTTATGAGCAGCCGGTTGTTGAGCAGCCGTCCGGATAGTATTCCCTCATACTCTGCGTTGTTGAATCCCTCGTCACCGGTGCTTATGTTAGCGCCGAAGTTCCAGTTTGAATTGTTTATGACGTTGCTCAGCACCGAGTTTATCTGCTGGGTTATCGTTCCGCTGAGCAGGCTCTGCATGGCGAGTGATGTCTGGCTCTGCTGGCTTTCCAGCGATGCCGTGTTTGCCTGTGCGTAGAATCTCCCGATTGAGAGCAGGTAGATGACTTGCTGGTTGAGTTCCTCCTCGCTGTTTATGATCGACCGCACCATTTGTTTAGCGTCTTCGTTAACTGTCGGCATGTCGAAGTCGAAATCTATGCGTGGGGAATTCGGAGTTCCTGTTATGTTCATTATGCAATCCACGCGCACGTTGTTGTTTGCGAAGCTGCGGCCTATGTGCAGGTCGGAAAGCGGCACCCCGTTCACCGTGTACTTTGCTTTCAGTTTTATGTCGGCATTGTACGGGTCGCCTCCGAAGGCTATTGATCCGCCGCTCTTGAAAGTGAAGTCTTTCTTTATCACGTTCTGTATTGTCAGTCCGTAAGTCCCGTGGCTTATCTCATAGTTACCGTACATCGTGAAGCCTCCCTTGTTGTGGTATATTGCCCGCAGGTTTCCGTTGCCGTACAATGTAATCATGTCGCCGGTGTTCTTGTCCATAAGTATTTTCAGCGCAGCGTCGTCTGTTGCGTTTATGCGGAAGTTCATTTTCAGATCCGACCTGAATTTGTTGTTGTCTTTATTCTCGTCATTCTCTTCAGCCTCTTCGTCCTGCCTGCCGGAATTTTTTCCCGTCCATTCTATGAAATCCGTGTCGGATATTGTTTCCGGTGCGGCAGCGTTGTATTCGAAGAACGTCCCTCGTTGTGGTGTTATGTCAATGTCGAAGATGGTTTCCCCGCTTTTCCCTTTTATGTCGCATGTCCCGGTGGCATATACTGTGCCGAAGAATGTGCTCTCGCCGAAGTCGTGGAAGTCGTAGGACAGCATGTTGTCGGCCTTTATGCCAAAGTCGTATGTCCAGTTTGTCAGGTGCTGATGCCGCACCTTTCCGTTTAGTTCCGCAGTGTTGCCGTCGCGGTCGGCGAGGGTGTCGTTTTCAAATATGATAATGTCCGGCCGCATCGTTATGTTGAAGTTGCGCATGGTGTATACCGTGTTCAGCGCGGGAATTCTCGCCTCGCCGTCAACGGTAGCGTGCCCCTCCATGTTTATGTTTTTCAGTGGGCCGAAGATATGTATGTCGCCGTTTACCGCAGCCTTCACGTCGTCGAGGAAACTGCCGCACGGCCCCTCGATGAACTCTGCGCTCGTGCCGTCGGCCTTGATTCTGATGTCAATTTCATTCCTTGCCGGCGATACAAAGCCGCTTATCATGGTTCGTCGCAGCGGACCGTCGTTTGCAAGCGCGTTTATGTTAATCTGCCTGGCGTTTTTGTCATAGTCAACGAATGCGTGGAGTGTTCCCATGTGTCCCGTCTCGAAAGTGAAATCCCGGACACTGATGTCCCCGTGCAGTTCCGGTTGCCCGAAGAGCGATGACAACTCAGCCCTGCCCGAGGCCTGTCCGTCGAAATCCACGGAGTGGAAGTTCAGCAAGTCAAGCACGTATTTCACGTTCACGTCTTGCAGGTTTACTATTATTGAGTCACTATTCGAGCGTGTTGCTGTCCCGTTGATATTGATGTGCTGGTTGCCGTGGCTTACCAAGAAGTTGTTCACGGCGAGCCTGTTTTCTGAATACCTTATGTTGGAAGGCGTTATTTTCCACACGGTGTCACCTATAATGATGTCGGAATGCAGTACGTCAATGTCTGCCGTAGCCTTCCCGTTCTCGTTTTCTGTAAAGGTGGCATCTGTGTTCAGGCTTCCCGAAAAGCGTTGTCCGCCGTTGTTGTCCCATACTATCGACGACATCATGCGGTCGTTGATTGCCGATGAAGTGAATCCGAGTGCCATTGTGTGGCCGTTTGCCATAATCTTGTCCACAGATAATTTCGTCTTTAGAGCCTTTCCTATCGATGTTGATATGCTCATACAGACATTCTTGTACGGACTCTCATTGTATATTATGTCTTTGGCTGTCAATGTTATGTCGGCACGGTCTTCATCTTGGTTTATGCTTCCGTCTATCACAATCGGTCTTATTGTCGTGATTGGCATGTCCATGAATTTCCGCAATATGGAGGCGTCGGAAATCTCTGCGTCTATGGTGAAGCGGTCGTTGCTCCTTGTCTTGGTCTTGGGCAGCCATGGCATTGACGGCAGTCTTGTTGCGACGATCTTTGTTATGGTGTATGGCAGAGAAGACACTTTGTATTGCCCGTCCAGTGATACATGTCCGAAGTCTCCAGAAAGTCTCAGGTGTCTGTCTGTCGGTCTTCCGCCGCATGACAAGGTCAAATTGTTTATTTTGTATACGCTGTCATTGTTGTCATACATCCTGAAGTCTTCAACGCATAGTTTTCCCACAGCATCGTCCAGTGACTTCCCGTGGAAGTCACCTGTCAGTCTGCCGCTGAAATTTGTCCCTTTCCATTTTCCTGTAAGTCCAAGTGCATTAGGGTTTATGTTTTTCACGTTTAACGAAAGTCCCTCAATTTGTTCGCGTGACAGCCTTCCCTCGGCATTAAAGGATGCGTTTGGGTCGTCCACAGATAGTTTGCCGTTGAATATCTCGTCAGCCAACGTTCCGTCTATACCAATGTTGCGATACCTGTATCCTTTGAAGAACAGGCGGCTTATTATGCCCCGGGCTGTGATGTCGGGTGATTTTCCATTGCGTATGCGCCCCTTGACATCGATTGACGTGGCGATTTCCCCGAGGTCGCTGTCCGCAGATAATTTCCCGAGGTCGAGGCCGTCTGTTATTATCTTTGCTGCAAAGGCATTGTTGCCGTATGATCCGTCAACAGCAACATTGCCGGCGTTTGAAGTCAGTTTGCCTTTAACCGATATTTTGTTATTCCTGTTCCGTATGACGCCTGTGTAGCCCACATCTCCCAGCCTGTCAAGAAATGCGGGCAAGGTAACCTTACGTTTACTGGGCAGTTTCGCGATTTTCTCTATATAGTCTCTGTTTATCCTTAAATACTTCACGTCTGCCATCCATTCTCCCATTGATGGCAAATCATATATGTACGCGTTTGCGAATAGGCTCATCTCCCCTTTGCGGTCTTTTATCGTTATGTCTTTCGCTGTAACATTGCCGCCATGTCCATTCAATTTCATTGACAAGTCTATTGTTCCTGTCAGTGAACCTAATTCTGGCAACAATGCGGCAAAGTCTGCTGGCGATATATGCGATTCGCCTATCGTTGTGTCAAAGTCGAGAGACTTCAGCACTGATGCCTTGCCACCTGTTTTGAATTTTGCCTTTGTCTTGCCAATTACTATGTATGAGTTTGGCATTCGCAGTCTGAAGTTCTCTATGGTGGCATTGTCCTTCGTCACCATCGCTTCAAGTGAAAGGTTTGATATTATGATGCCTGATTTTTCCTTTAATGATAATTTCTTTATGTCAAGACTTACAGAGTCTTGTGTTATCTTGTTTAATATGACGTGTGAGCTGATGTCGGATAATCTCAGATGCTTGTCGGAAAACGTTCCCGGTGTCTCCGGGCAGTCTTTTTGGTCATAGCATATAACTCCGTTCCTTATTATGAGCGATCCGATGTGCAGGTCTAATTTTTTTTCTTCGTCCTTGTCCTTCGATGCGAGGGAATCCAATGCGAACTGGAAATTGAACGGCGCATCCTTGTTTTCCTTGCTGAGATATGCCCGTAGTCCGAAAATCTGGGCTGACGAAATTGATATGTTGCCCTTGAGCGCCTCGAGCATGTCGATGCTGACCGACAGACGCGGGGACGCAATCATAAGACTGTCCTTTTGGTCGTATATCTTAACATTGTCAATGATTACTCTGTTCAGGAGTCCCAGGTCAACGCTGCCCACCTCAACCTTCGAGCCTATCTTGCTGCTCACTGCGTTGCTCACCCATCTGCCGATCATCTCCTTCACCGGTGGTAGTTGCAATGTTGCAATGGCTGCAAAGTATATTGCAACCAACGCCCAGAATGTTATGTTTATTGTTTTCCGAAGCCTCTTCATTATAATACTTGCCACCCATACGTTACAAACGCCGTGGATTGGTATGTTTGTGGTGCAAATTTACAAGAAAAAGTCGGCACTCGGGCAATTTATACATTGTTTTTAATACATGAAAGAAAAAAAATCATTATTTTTGCAGTCAGATTAGCGACAGATGTATCACATATCACACTATATATTAAATTATACTCATGGCAAATGTAATTAAGTTGCGAAAGGGCTTAGACATAAACCTAAAGGGTAAGGCACAGGAGGAACTTGCAGATGCGAAGTGGAGCGGCGATTTCGCCCTGCTCCCCGGAAGTTTTCCCGGCGTCACCCCGAAGGTTGTTGTCAAGGAAGGGGATTGCGTGAAGGCGGGAGACCCGTTGTTTGTCAACAAGCACTATCCTGAGGTCAGGTTCTCTTCCCCGGTCAGCGGCACGGTGGAGGCTATAGTCCGTGGCGAACGCCGCAAAGTGCTTGCCGTCAGGATAAAGGCTGGCAAGGAACGGGAATATGTGGATTTCGGCAGGCAGGACGTTGCCGGGATTGACGGTGATGCTGTCATCGGCAGACTTCTTGAGGCGGGTCTGTTCGGGTATGTCGACCAACTGCCATACGCCATATCCACTAATCCGTCGCAGAAACCTAAGGCCATATTTGTGAGTGCATTGAGGGACAAACCGCTGGCGGCAGATTTTGAATTCGAACTTAAGGGCAATGAGAAGGATTTCCAGACGGGATTGACGGCATTGTCAAAAATCGCAAAGACATACCTCGGCATAGGCATAAACCAGTCGGCAACCGCACTGACAGATGCTAAGGATGTTGATATAAATGTCTTTGACGGCCCGTGTCCGGCAGGCAATGTCGGAGTTCAGGTCAACCATCTGTCGCCGGTGAACAAGGGCGAGGTGGTATGGACGGTTGACCCAATGTTTGTTGTATTCTTCGGCCGGCTGTTCAATACCGGGCATGTTGACCTCACGCGTGCAGTGGCAGTGAACGGGAGCATGGTGAAAAAACCTCAATATGTCAGGGCAGTTGTCGGAACAAAAGTTTCTGATATTGTGTCCGGTAACATTAATAATGATAGGAAAGTGCGCGTTATATGCGGCAACGTGCTTACCGGGAGGCAAGTCTCAACGGATGACTACCTCAGCGCTGATGCGAGCGAGATAACAGTCATACCCGAGGGAGACGACAACAACGAGATGTTCGGGTGGATAATGCCGAGGCTTAACATATTCTCAAAGAGCAGGAGCTATTTCTCGTGGCTGCTCGGAAAGAAAGAGTATGACGCCGACTGCCGCGTCAAAGGCGGCGAGCGAAGGATGATAATGAGCGGCGAATACGACTCCGTGCTGCCGATGGACATCTATGGCGAGTACCTGATAAAGGCAATACTTGCCGGCGACATCGATCGTATGGAACAGTTAGGCATATACGAGGTGTCGCCCGAGGACTTCGCGCTCGCGGAGTTCGTTGACAGTTCAAAACTCGAGTTGCAGAAGATTGTCCGCCTGGGACTTGACATGCTGCGCAAGGAAAACGCTTGATAGAAACATAAAATCGTGAAAAGTAAATAGTTAACATCATCATGAGTTTAAGAAATTATCTGGACAACATAAAGCCGAAATTCGAGAAAGGTGGCAAGTTGCACGCGCTGCAGAGTGTCTTCGAGGGTTTCGAGACTTTCCTGTTTGTTCCAAACAACACATCGAAGAGCGGCTGCAACATCCATGATGCCATCGACTCGAAGCGCATCATGAGCATCGTGGTGATAGCCTTGTTGCCTGCATTGCTGTTCGGAATGTATAACATAGGTTATCAGAACTATGCAGCGGCAGGGAAACTTACGGAGGCCACTTTCTTCCCGGTGTTCCTTTTTGGCTTCCTCGCCGTACTGCCTAAGATAATAGTAAGTTACGTCGTGGGGCTCGGCATAGAGTTCGCGTGGGCACAGTGGAAGGGCGAGGAGATACAGGAGGGCTATCTCGTCAGCGGAATAATCATTCCGCTAATCATACCGGTCAACTGCCCGCTCTGGATGCTTGCCGTAGCCGTGGCGTTCTCCGTCATTTTCGCAAAGGAGATATTCGGCGGCACGGGGATGAACATCTTCAACGTTGCGGTTGCCGCGCGAATGTTCCTGTTCTTCTCGTATCCTTCGCAGATGACCGGCGACAAGGTATGGATTGCCAACGACACAATATTCGGACTGGGCAACAGGCTGGCCGACGGCGTGTCTGGCGCGACACCGCTTGCAGAGCTGGGGCATGGCGTTGTGCCTGACACAAGCATCGCTGATATGGTAATTGGGCTTATACCCGGAAGCATCGGCGAGACAAGCGTCATTGCCATTGCCATAGGCGCGGTGATACTTCTCTGGACTGGCATAGCATCGTGGAGGACGATGGCAAGCGTGTTCGCAGGCGGAATAGTGATGTCATTGCTGTTCTCGTCGCTGGGGATGACGCCAATACAATGGTACGAGCACATCATACTCGGCGGCTTCTGCTTCGGCGCTGTATTCATGGCGACCGACCCTGTTACCTCGGCGCGCACCGAGACAGGCATGTACGTCTACGGCTTCCTAATCGGCGCCGTGGCAATAATCGTGCGTGTAATGAACCCAGGCTATCCCGAGGGAATGATGCTCGCGATATTCCTTGGAAACATGTTCGCCCCGTTGATTGACTATTGCGTGGTGCAGAGGAATATTTCAAAGCGGATGAAACGTGCAAAATAAAAAAGGGAGGAATAAAGAAATGAATACAAACTCGAACACATACACCATTATCTATTCTGCGATAATAGTGGTTGTAGTGGCATTCCTGCTGGCGTTCGTCAGCACGTCGCTGAAGGAAAAGCAGGAGGCCAACGTGCAACTGGATCAGAAAAAGCAAATCCTCAACTCCCTCAACCTGCGCGACCTTGACGACAATGCCGCAGAGGCGAAATACAATGAGGTGGTGAAGGACGACGGGGAAGTTGACGGAAACCGCATCCTGACATGCGAGGTTGACGGAAAGAAAAAATATGTCATACCTTTGAAGGGCATGGGACTGTGGGGGCCAATATACGGCTATCTCGCGATAGACGATGACAAGAACACCGTCTTTGGTGCATATTTTAATCATGACAGCGAGACAGCCGGGCTTGGCGCGGAAATAAAAGACTCCCGCGAGTGGCAGGAGAAGTTCCGTGGTAAGAAGATATTCAGTCAAGGCTCTGATGACATAGCACTGAGCGTGAAGAAGAAGATTGACGACCCCGCGACGCAGGTGGATGCCGTGACGGGAGCCACGCTAACAAGCGACGGAGTCACCAACATGTTCAGTGAGGGGCTCAAGCCATACGTTAAATTCCTAACAGACAAATAAAATATGAGCAAGTTATTCAGTAAGGAAAACAAGGAGGTTTTCGCAAATCCGTTGAACTTGGACAACCCGGTGCTTGTTCAGGTACTCGGAATTTGTTCGGCACTTGCCGTCACCGCGCAACTTAAGCCGGCAATAGTTATGGGACTTGCGGTGACGATAATCACGGCATTTTCGAATGTGATAATTTCAATCATCCGCAAGACCATACCGCAACGCATCCGCATCATCGTCCAGCTCGTTGTCGTCGCCGCGTTGGTGACGGTGGTCAGTCAGGTCCTAAAGGCAGTGGCCTACGACGTAAGCGTGCAGCTCTCTGTCTATGTGGGACTTATAATAACCAACTGCATACTCATGGGGCGTCTCGAGGCCTTTGCCATGATGAACAAGCCGTGGCCTTCGTTCCTTGACGGAGTTGCAAACGGACTTGGATATGCGATGATACTCGTTATTGTTGGAGGCATACGCGAGTTGTTCGGGCGCGGAACGTTGCTCGGACTGACAATAATACCGAAACCGGCATACGAGGCGGGATATATGAACAACGGCATGATGACGATGCCTGCAATGGCTCTCATCCTCGTCGGTTGCGTGATTTGGATACACAGGGCTTATTTTTACAAGGAGAAATAAACTATGGAACATATTATAAATCTCTTTTTCAGGTCGATATTTGTCGACAACATGATCTTCGCTTACTTCCTCGGCATGTGTTCTTACCTTGCCGTTTCGAAGAACGTGAAGACTTCATTCGGGCTTGGCATTGCCGTGACGTTCGTACTCTTGGTGACGGTGCCGGTGGATTATTTCCTTCAGACAAAGGTTCTCGGACCCGACTGTCTCGTGGATGGCGTTGACTTGTCATACCTGAGTTTCATTCTCTTCATAGCCGTTATTGCAGCGATGGTGCAGCTCGTGGAGATGATTGTTGAGAAATACTCACCGTCGCTGTATGCCTCGCTTGGCATATTCCTGCCGCTCATCGCGGTCAACTGTGCCATAATGGGAGCGTCCCTGTTCATGCAGCAGCGCATATCGCTCGATCCGGGCAACTCGCAGTTCATCGGCAACTCGTGGGATGCCGTGGCATACGCCGTGGGCAGTGGTATAGGCTGGACGCTCGCAATAGTCTCCCTCGGGGCGATACGCGAGAAGATGGCATACACCGATGTGCCTAAGCCTTTGCAGGGGTTGGGAATAACGTTCATCACCGTCGGACTGATGGCAATGGCAATGATGTGTTTCAGTGGTTTGAAAATATAAATGAGTGGATTCTGATATGGGACAGTTTATAGGCATAAGCATAGGAGTTTTCCTCATCACGATACTCCTCTTGGTGGTTCTGCTGCTCGTGGCAAAGAAATATCTCTCGCCGAGCGGAAATGTCAACATAACGATAAACGGCGACAAGACGCTGAACGTGGCGCAGGGCGCGAGCCTTATGGCAACGCTCACCGAGAACGGAATATACCTGCCGTCGGCGTGTGGAGGCAAGTCGTCGTGCGGACAGTGCAAGGTGCAGGTGCTGGAAGGCGGGGGTGAAATCCTCGATTCCGAGCGGCCGCATTTCACGCGCAAGCAGATAAAGGACCATTGGCGTCTTGGCTGCCAGTGCAAGGTGAAGGGCGATTTCAAGATCAGGGTGCCGGAGAGCGTGCTGGGTGTCAAGGAGTGGGAGTGTACCGTTATTTCGAACAAGAACGTGTCGAGTTTCATCAAGGAGTTCATCGTGGCACTGCCACCGGGCGAGCACATGGATTTCGTGCCGGGCTCATACGCACAGATAAAAATACCGGCATACGACTGCATTGACTACGACAAGGACTTTGACAAGGAGGACATAGGCAATGACTACCTGCCAGTGTGGGAGAAATTCAACATCTTCTCGCTGAAGGCCCACAATCCGCAGGAGACAGTACGCGCTTACTCAATGGCGAACTACCCGGCAGAGGGCGACCGCATCACGCTAACGGTGCGCATAGCGACGACACCGTTCAAGCCGCGTCCGCAGGTGGGATTTCAGAATGTGCCGACAGGTATCGCGTCAAGTTACATCTTCTCGTGCAAGCCGGGCGACAAGGTGACGATGAGTGGCCCATACGGTGATTTCCATCCGATATTCGATTCCAAGCGGGAGATGATATGGGTTGGCGGCGGTGCAGGCATGGCACCGCTGAGGGCGCAGATAATGCACATGACCAAGACGCTCAACACGCGCGACCGCGAGATGCACTTCTTCTACGGAGCGCGCGCGTTGATGGAGGCGTTCTTCATAGAGGATTTCCTGGAATTGGAGAAAGAGTTCCCCAACTTCCATTTCCACCTCGCGCTCGACCGTCCCGACCCGGAGGCCGACAAGGCCGGCGTGAAATATACGGCAGGCTTCGTTCATCAGGTCATGTACGACACATACCTGAAAGACCACGAGGCCCCGGAGGACATAGAGTACTACATGTGCGGCCCAGGCCCGATGTCGAAGGCAGTGCAGGGTATGCTCGACTCACTCGGCGTTGAGCCGGAGTCGATATTGTTTGATGATTTCGGATAGTCCGTTATTCAATAAAACGAGCCGTGGAGTGGAAGCGCGTTTTCAGAACGCTTTTACTTCATGGCGCGTTTTTATGTATATTCAATAATTGGCAAGAAGGAAGGGTTTGAGAATGAGACATGCGGAACTTTTTTTGAAATAGAACGAATATTGAAGGAAAAGAGGCCTAAGGCATTTATGCTTGAAAATGTAAGAAACTTAATGGCTCACGATAAGGGAGAAACATTTAAAATAATATATAATCATTTGGAGGCTTGGGGTTATACCGTATATGCGAAGGTGTTAAACGCATTGGACTATGGCGTTCCGCAAAAACGGGAACGTATAATTATTGTTGGTTCCAAAGACAACATTCCTTTCTCTTTTCCTGAGCCTTTCCCGATTTCAAAGAGAAAAAATTATCTGACGTGCTTTAAAAGGATGTTGATAAAAAGTATTATGTAAGGAACACTGTTATAGAATGGCGATTTCGTATGAAATTGAAATGAAGTCGTATAGTATCGTAAAATGATAAAGGAATTACAGTTGCGTCTTTCTCCGCGCGAGGCTGCCGCTTCCGATTATGTCAAGGGGGTGTGCGCAGGAGAGGCTGCTGTGGAAGCAGGCAGGATAAAGGGTGTGCGGATATTGAAGCGCAGCATAGATGCGCGGCGGCGCAATGTTCTTGTGAACCTGAAGGTGCGGATATACATAGACGAGAGCCCGGCGGAGCCGGAGTATGCCGCGACCGAATACCGCGACGTTTCTTGCTGTCAGCAGGCGATAGTGGTGGGGGCAGGACCGGGAGGGTTGTTTGCGGCACTGCGGCTGATAGAACGCGGCGTGCGTCCGGTTGTCGTGGAGCGCGGAAAGAACGTGCGTGACAGGAAGGCCGACCTCGCCATGATAGCAAAGGCCAACCGTATTGACCCTGACAGCAACTACTGTTTCGGCGAAGGCGGGGCAGGGGCTTATTCCGACGGCAAACTATACACGCGGTCGAAAAAGCGCGGGTCGGTGGAAAAGGTGCTGAATGTGTTGTGTCAGCACGGCGCATCCACCGACATCCTCATCGATGCACACCCTCACATAGGCACAGACAGGCTGCCGCGTGTCATCGAGGCCATGCGCAACACAATAACCGAGTGTGGCGGAGAGGTGCATTTCCGTACCAGGATGACATCGCTCGTCACAGAGGGAAACGAGGTGAAAGGTATCAAGGCCGTTGACCTTAATACTGGCAGCGAGACAACTTTCGACGGACCGGTGATACTTGCGACGGGGCATTCCGCGCGGGATGTATATCGCTACTTTTATGCTACTGGAATAGAGATTGAGCCGAAGGGACTTGCCGTGGGCGTGCGTCTTGAACACCCGGCGCGCCTGATAGACCAGATACAATATCACAGCCGCGATGGCAGGGGGGAGTACCTGCCTGCGGCGGAGTACAGTTTCGTCACGCAGGTGGACGGGCGTGGGGTGTATAGTTTCTGCATGTGTCCCGGAGGCTTCGTCATCCCTGCCGCTACGGGCGAACGCCAGATTGTGGTGAACGGCATGTCGCCTGCAAACCGTGGTACACGGTGGAGTAACAGCGGAATGGTGGTTGAGTTGCGCCCGGAGGATGTCGGTGGAGACAGTCCCTTGCGTATGATGGAGTATCAAGAACGTTTGGAGGAACTGTGCTGGCAGCAAGGTAACATGCGCCAGACCGCGCCAGCGCAGCGCATGGCTGATTTCGTTGAAGGGCGTGTCTCATACGACTTGCCACCAAGCAGTTACGCGCCAGGGCTCGTATCGTCGCCGCTGCATTTCTGGCTTCCTGATTTCGTCTCCACGCGACTCCGTGAGGGCTTCCGCAAATTCGGGAACACAAGTCGCGGCTTCCTGACCAACGATGCTTGCCTCATCGCCGTGGAGACACGCACATCATCGCCGGTGCGCATATTGCGTGACAGTGCCACGCTCATGCACATACGGCTTGTCGGTCTGTTCCCCTGCGGCGAGGGCGCGGGCTATGCCGGCGGCATAGTCTCGGCAGCCATCGACGGCGAGCGGTGTGCCGACATGCTTGCAAACACAATGGCATAGATGTCAAACGGGTTTCCGTTTTGTGCCAAACCGCAGAGTAAAAACGCCGTGTTTGCAAAGCAAAACCGCCGAATTTGCACTGCAATTACGGCGGTTTTGCTGTATTGAGGATTACGGACTGGCTGATGTGTTATTGCCCGTCAGTCAATCACTATGGTATCCCCTTGTTTCACTTCTTTGGAGAGTATCTTCTCGCAAACAACGTCCTCAACGTAGGTCTGTATTGCGCGTTTAAGCGGTCTTGCGCCAAACTGCACGTCATATCCTTTTGTTGCGATGAACTCTTTCTTCTCTTCAGAGATTGATAATGAATACCCGAGCGACTCGATGCGCTTGTAAAGTCCCCTCAACTCGATTTCTATAATCTTCTTGATTGCCTCGATGTCGAGTTGGTCGAATGTGATAATCTCATCAAGCCGGTTGAGGAACTCCGGTGAGAACTGCTTCGACAGGCTTTTCTGTATTATGCTCCGAGCGTGTTCCTTGTCGCGCTCGTCTATGAACTTGCCCGTGCCGCCGGCGTTGAAACCAACTCCGCGTCCGAACTCCTTCAGTTGGCGCGTTCCGGCGTTGCTCGTCATTATAATTACGGTGTTCCTGAAATCAATCAGCCTTCCGTTGCCATCGGTGAGCCTGCCCTCGTCAAGCACCTGCAAAAGCATGTTGAACACGTTGCCGTGAGCCTTCTCTATCTCGTCGAGCAGCACTATGGAGTAAGGCTTGCGCCGCACCTTCTCGGTGAGCTGTCCGCCCTCCTCGTAGCCGACGTATCCCGGAGGTGCGCCCACAAGCCGCGATGTGTTGAAACTCTCTGAATACTCACTCATGTCAATCCTTATGAGTGCATCCGCAGAGCCGAACATCTGTTCGGCGAGTTTCTTTGCGAGATATGTCTTGCCGACACCCGTAGGGCCGAGGAACATGAATGCCCCGATGGGGTGGTTTGGCTCTTTCAGCCCGACGCGGTTGCGCTGTATCGCCTTCACCATCTTCTCTATCGCCTTGTCCTGCGCCACCACTTCAGCTTTCAGTTCGTCAGCCATGCGGTTCAGCCTTGCGCCCTCCGACTCTGCCAGACGCTGAACCGGTATGCCTGTCGTCGTTGACACGATGTCTGCCACATCCTCTTCTTTAACAATGTCGCGCGTGTTAGTGTTGCCTTCCGCCCACAGTTTGTTCTCGCGCTCAAGTTCCTGCTCCAGTTGCTGCTGCTCGTCGCGGCATCTTATGGCTTTCTCGAAGTTCTGGTTTTTCACCGCAAGATGTTTCTCGCGGTTCGCGTCATCTATTTTCTTCTGCAGGTTTGTTATCTCCTCAGGCACTTTGGCGTGTTGCAGATGCACGCGCGAGCCCACCTCGTCCATCGCGTCAATTGCCTTGTCGGGGAAAGCCCTGTCCGAGATATAACGTTCTGTCAGATTGACACATGCTGCCAGTGCTTCGTCGGTATATCTCACATGATGGTAATCCTCGTAGCGGTCTTTTATGTTGTTCAGGATTTCGAGTGTCTCGTCTGTCGTCGTCGCTTCAACCAGCACCTTCTGGAAACGTCGCTCCAGTGCCCCGTCTTTTTCTATCGAGTTGCGGTATTCGTCGAGAGTTGTCGCCCCGATGCACTGTATCGTGCCTCGTGCGAGAGCCGGTTTCATTATGTTTGCCGCATCCATTGCGCCAGGCGAGCCACCTGCTCCAACAACAGTGTGTATCTCGTCTATAAACAGTATGATGTCAGGGTTTTGCTCCAGTTCCTTCAACAGGGTCTTTATGCGTTCCTCGAACTGTCCCCGGTATTTCGTCCCGGCAACCATTCCCGTCATGTCGAGGCTAACAATCCGTTTCCCGAACAGCACCGGCGATGTCAGCCTTTTTGTTATGAGCTGTGCCAGTCCTTCCACTATCGCGCTCTTTCCCACTCCTGGTTCTCCGATGAGAATGGGGTTGTTCTTCTTTCTCCGGCACAAAATCTCCGTCACCCTTTGTATTTCCTTTACGCGCCCCACCACCGGGTCGAGTTTTCCCTCGCGTGCCGCCTCGGTGAGGTCTATTGAGAAAGCGTCGATTACGGGAGTCTTGCCGCCGGTTTTCTTTGTCTGCGTCTTGCTTGCAGCCTGCTTTCCGTCGGCCTTGTTCCCGGCCTGTGCCATCTCCTCCTCGTCTTCCTCGTCTGGGAAGTCTATGCCGTCTGTTGTCTTGCTCTCTTTTTTCTGGAAATATGCCAGTGCGTTGCTGTATGTCATGTCGTTGTTTTCTAATATTTCCTTCACTCCGTTTTCCTCATTGTCGTGCAGCATGGCGAGCAGAAGGTGTTGCTCGTCAACAATCTGTGTGTGCTGCAGGCGTGCCTCGAGTACGGCGAGGCGCAGTATGTTGCTGGCCTTCTCGTCCAAGTAGATCTCGTCTGCAATTATTTTTATTTCCGAGTTGTAACGATATATTTTCTCTTCAAGCGATGCTTTAATGTCGGCAACGTCAATCCCCATTATGCTCAGGTATTCCTTCACGGGGCTTTTCTTTCCCCTCAGAATTCCGAGCATGATGTGCTCCGGCAAGATTGACCTGCTTGTCAGTCTCTGTGCCTCCTCCTTGCTGAACGCGAGGATTTCTGATACCTTTGGTGACATCTGGCTTCTGTTTGCCATATATTATCCTTTCTATATTTTCTTAAATAACTGTAACAATCCGACTATTTACAGAACAAACATTATGCCAACCCGCCGTGACATTGTTATATGCGCCGTGGCTAATATCAAGTCCGAGCCCTTTGTCTTTTATTTGACAGATTGTCACACACCTTGTTGACCATGTCTTTTTACAGTGTTGTTAATTCGCTTTTTGTTCGGCCTACAGGCAAAGATATAAGCCGGACAGTCTTCTTTTTCAGTTTTTCTTTTTACCTTTGCGCCATGAAACAGGCTATGATATTTGCCGCAGGAATGGGGACGAGGCTGAAGCCGATAACCGATTCCATGCCCAAGGCGCTGGTGAGTGTCGGGGGGCAGCCGCTCCTTTTCCATGTGGTGACAAAACTTAAGGCCGCAGGGTTTGAGCGTATAGTCGTCAATGTGCATCATTTTGCCGATATGATAGAGCATTATGTCAGGGAGAACGACTGTTTCGGCGTGGACATCCGTTTCAGCGACGAGCGCGAAAAACTGCTTGACACAGGTGGGGGCATAAAGAATGCACTGCCTCTGTTTGATGACGGCAGTCCCATACTTATACACAACGTTGACATACTGAGCAATGTGGACTTGGATGCGTTTTATGGAATGTCGGCTGGCAGCGATGCCACGTTGCTTGTCAGTCCACGCACCACGAAACGCTATCTGATGTTTGAAGACCGTATGCTGCTGCGAGGATGGACAAACACGGAAACCGGGGAGGTGAAGATTGGCAAGGGATATGAGGCCGCAGACCCCGGAGACCTGTCGATGCTGGCGTTCAGCGGCATTCATGTCATAAATCCTCATGTGCTGTCATCCTGCTTTGATGAGATGCCCGAACGTTTCGGCATCATTGATTTCTACCTTAAATGGTGCGGCGAATATGATTTCAAGGGCATACTGAAAGAAGACCTAAAACTGATTGACGTGGGGAAACTTGACACAATAGACCTTGCGGAGAAATTCTTGTCGGAACATTGTTGAATTACAAATATCATTTAACCAATATGCAACAAAAGATTATTATACTGGATTTCGGAAGCCAGACGACACAACTCATAGGAAGGCGCGTCCGTGAAATGGACACTTTCTGTGAGATACTGCCATACAACAAATATCCGGAGGACGACAGCGATGTCATCGGAGTGATACTCAGCGGGTCGCCTTATTCGGTGCATGACGCAGAGGCTTTCAAAGTTGACCTTAGCCGTTTTGCCGGACGGCTGCCGGTGCTCGGCATCTGTTACGGTGCGCAGTATATCAGCCACACGCTCGGGGGCAAGGTCGAGAAGACCAACACCCGTGAGTATGGACGTGCCAACCTTAGAGCGTTTGATGCCGCCTGCCCGCTGTTCAAGGGTTTCGATGCAAACTCGCAGGTGTGGATGAGCCACGGTGACACCATCACCGAACTGCCCAGGGGATTCCGCTGCGTGGCCTCTACAGGTGACGTGAATTTCGCCGCATACAGCAATTACTCCGATGCCTCGTCGCGGAACACAAGTCCTGTTTTTGCCGTTCAGTTCCACCCCGAGGTGTTCCACAGCGTGCAGGGCTCGCTGCTGCTTAGGAATTTCGTGGTCGACATTTGTGGCAGCCGCTGTGAGTGGAGCGCCGCGTCGTTCGTGGAGACAACTGTTGAGGAGTTGAAACGGCAGCTTGGCGGCGACCGCGTCATACTCGGACTGTCGGGTGGGGTTGACTCCTCGGTTTGCGCGGTGCTTCTGAACAAGGCCATAGGCAAGAACCTAACCTGCATCTTCGTTGACCACGGGATGCTGCGAAAGGACGAGTTCCGCAAGGTTATGGACAGTTATTCCACACTCGGACTTAACGTCATCGGCATCGATGCTTCGGAGAAGTTCTTCCACGACCTTGCCGGAGTGGTGGAACCTGAGCAGAAGCGCAAGATTATAGGGCGCGACTTCGTTGAGGTGTTCAATGCCGAGGCGAAGAAAATAACCGATGCGCGCTGGCTCGCGCAGGGAACGATATACCCTGACCGCATCGAGAGCCTGAACATAACCGGCAAGGTTATCAAGAGCCATCACAACGTCGGGGGGCTTCCAAAGGAGATGCACCTGAAATTGTGCGAGCCGCTGAAGTGGCTTTTCAAGGACGAGGTGCGCCGCGTGGGCCTACAGCTCGGTATGCCGGAAAACCTCATCAAGCGCCACCCGTTCCCCGGTCCGGGGCTTGCGGTGCGCATCCTCGGCGACATAACGCCGGAGAAAGTGCGTGTGCTGCAGGAGGCCGACGACATATTCATCGAGGGACTGCACAACTGGAAGGCCGCAGACGGGCAGCCGCTCTACGACCATGTTTGGCAGGCCGGGGCAGTGCTGCTCTCCACCGTACGTTCCGTCGGGGTGATGGGCGACGAGCGGACGTATGAGAATCCGGTGGCTCTGCGTGCCGTGACGAGCATGGATGCAATGACAGCCGACTGGGCGCACCTGCCATACGAGTTTCTTGCGAAGGTGTCAAACGAGATAATAAACAAGGTGAAGGGCGTTAACCGGGTGTGCTATGACATATCATCCAAGCCGCCTGCCACGATAGAGTGGGAGTAGGGAATTTTGCGTTATGGCAGAAATCCTGGAAACGTTGGTGAAGGCGGTTTACCATTCGCCATGTGGGAATATTTATCTTGGTGCCGTGGCGGATGGGTTATGCTTTGCCGAATGGGTCCCGCTGGAATTTGGCGAGGATGGGGGCAGCGACGTGCTGGTGGATGCCGTGCGAGAGCTCGACGAGTATTTTGCCGGCAATAGGCGTGAGTTTGACGTGCCTGTGCGCTATGTTTGTGGAACAGATTTCCAGAAAAAAGTGTGGGACTTGCTGAAGAATGTCAAATATGGCGACACCATCTCGTACAAGGAGGAGGCACGCATATTTGGCAACGTGAAGGCTATAAGGGCTGTGGCGAGTGCAAACGGGCGCAACCCAATCTCGATTTTCATTCCTTGCCACCGTGTCATTGGCAGCGATGGCTCGCTGACGGGCTATGCCGGTGGCCTGGAAAAGAAACGGTTTTTGCTGGACTTGGAGAAAAACTTTTGTTATATAAATGATTGACTATGAGTGGAAATATATTTAAATGCGTTGCAGGTTGCATGCTTGCGGCAATCCTTTTGTTGCTCTCATCCTGCACGACCAAGCAGGCGGCGATAAATGATTTGCAGGCTTTCTCATACGAATTGCGCGACAACAGTGCATACTATGATGTAGATGACTGGAAGAAGGCGTTGAACAAATTCGCAAAACTGCGCGACAAGATAAGAAAGCACGAATATAATGCCGAGGAACACCGCACAATAGGGCAAATTGAAGGTGAGTGCGCGGGATATATGGTGAAGGGCGCAAAGGAGGGAATTACCAACCGTGTCGGCAGGTACGCAGGGGAACTGGAGGGCATACTGCAAGGTGTTCTCGAGGGAATGGGAAGCGATTAGATGAGCATGACGTGTTATTGATGCCGTGGATATGGAGAAGTTGGATATGCGTGGAACAAAAATAAACAGTATTTTTTTATACCAAAGCATAGGAAAAGCATACGGAAGAAACTGTAAAAAGCCGTGGCTGTTCGTGTGTATCTGTCTGATATTACTTGTTTTCGGTAATGTCCAGGCAGATGCGCAGGGACGTAGAGGTGACAAGCGACCGAAAGTCGGGCTCGTGCTTGGCGGCGGCGGAGCGAAAGGTGCGGCGGAAGTGGGTGTGCTGAAAGTTATAGACGAGATTGGCGTACCAATAGACTATATCGCGGGAACGAGCATCGGGGCAATCATTGGCGGGCTATATTCAATTGGATACAGTGCGGAGCAACTCGATTCATTGTTCCGCAACGAGCAATGGATAGACCTTTTCGCAAAGGGCAACGTTATGGATTTTCTTCAGGATATGGTTTGGGAGAAGGACTCCATCGACTTCGCAAACCTGCCGATACCGTTCAGATGCGTTGCCGCCGACTTCGGAAAACAACAGGAGGTGGTGCTGAAAAGTGGATACCTGGCACAGGCTATGCGTGCGAGCATGGCGATACCCGGGGCTTTCAAGCCTGTGAAGATTGACGGGAGGAAACTTGTGGATGGCGGGATGTTCAACAACCTGCCAGTTGATGTGGTGCGTGGCATGGGGGCGGACATCGTCATTGCGGTTGACCTGACGCAGAACAAGCACAAGACGCGTGATTTCTCGCTACGGGAGACGCTCGGCATAGGCGGATTGCTCGACTGGCTGGTGTCGCGTCCCGACTGGAAAAAGTATAATGATAACCGTGAACTTGCTGATGTCTATATCAACCCCAAACTTGATGGTTACAGTGCGGCAAGTTTCAACAAGAAGGACATTGAAAGCATGATAGATATAGGTGTTGAGGCAGGCAACGCTTTCAGAAAAGACCTTGAGAAGGTGAAGAGGCGGGTCAGGAACAGGAAATAAAAGTAAGCCGTTGCTTCGGAACTGCGAGGCAACGGCTTAGTTAGTTTTGTCAATATGTCATGTCCGCGTCTATTCCATAGCTGCGTCGTGTATAATCTCGCCTAACGTCGGGTGTATGTGAACCATGTCGGCAAGTTGGCTTATCGTTGTGTCGCGGCACATCAGCACGCTTATTTCCTGCACGATGTCGGCGGCATGAGGACCGAAGCAGTGGCAGCCGATAATTTTGCCGTCCTTGTCGGAAATAAGTTTCAGCATTCCTTCTGTCTCGTTCATTGACAGTGCCTTGCCGTTGGAGCGGAAGAATGCCTTGCGGCAGGTGTGTTCCACACCGTTGGCCTTGCAGTAGTCTTCGCTTGCACCGACGCACGCAGCCTCGGGACGTGTGAATATCGCTGCAGGCATGATGTCGAGACGGATGCCGGACGGCTTTCCGAGGATTTCGTTGACCACCATTATGCCCTGCATTGTTGCCGCGTGGGCCAGCATCTGCCTGCCGTTCACGTCGCCGATGGCATAGATGCCGTCAACGTTTGTGTGCATGCGGTCGTCTGTTGTGATGCCCTTAGGCGAGTGCTCAACGCCAGCCGCCTCGAGGTTCAGCCCGTCGATATTTGGTGTCCTGCCAGTTGCCACGAGCATGACATCTGCCTTAACGGTGTCTTCCTTGCCCTTGCGCTCAAACAGTATGCCGTCGCTGTTGATGCGTTTCACCGCAGACTGCATACTGAATGTTATGCCGCGTTTCTCGAGTTGTTTGCGAAGTCGCTTCGCAACGTCGCTGTCAACGGCTGGCAGGCATTCCTTCAGGAACTCGATTACCGTAACCTTGCTGCCGAAACTGTTGAAGATTGATGCGAACTCCATGCCGATCACGCCTGCGCCAACGATGGCGATGCTCCCCGGAACATGGTCTAATTGCAGCATCTCGGTGGATGTTGACACCACGCTCATGTCTATGTCGGCGTGTGGCGGCATCTTCGGCTTTGAGCCGGTGGCGATGATTATCTTTGGCGCGGAGTATTCCTCACTGCCAGCACAAACAGTGTGTGCATCCTTGAAGGAGGCGTGTCCCTTTACCATTGTTATGCCCGGCATTGACATCAGTTGCTCCACTCCGCTGCGCAACTGTCCGACTACCTCTTCGAGTCGTTGTGTGGCGTGTGCATAGTCAGCCTTTGCCTCTGGCATTACGGTTCTCAAAGTCTCAAGCACGTCAACCTCATGGCATAGCGTCTTGGTGGGGATGCAGCCTTCGTTGAGGCATGTCCCTCCGGCGTGACGCTCCTCGATGATGGTCACTTTCAGCCCGTTCTTGGCAGCATAGGCTGCGGCCTGGTATCCACCAGGACCGCTGCCTATAATAATTATGTCACTGTTCATTCTTCAGTTGCTTGTAGGTGACGATTGGATGTTTTGCAGCAAGCACGTCATCGGCACGCCCGGTGGGTGTGTTGTGCGGCGCGCTCTTCACGATTTCCGGATTTTCCTTTGCCTCTTCCGCAATCTTCCTCATCACGGCAATGAAGCCGTCGATTGTTTCCTTGCTCTCGTTCTCCGTCGGCTCGATCATCATGCTCTCGTGGAAGAGAAGCGGGAAGTAGATTGTGGGGGCATGGAAGCCGTAGTCGAGGAGTCGCTTGGCAACGTCCATCGTGGTGACACCTGTTGACTTGTCCTTAAGTCCGTTGAACACGAACTCATGCTTGCAGACGCCCGGTATGGGCAGTTCGTAAACGTCTTTCAGGCTTTCCTTGATGTAGTTGGCGTTCAGCGTGGCCAACGGGCCAACCATCTTCACGTTCTCCTTGCCGAGTGTGAGGATGTATGTGAATGCCCTTAGGATAACTGAAAAGTTGCCGAAGAACGCTCCGACTGATCCGAGTGAAGTGTCGTCGGCATTGCTTTCTCCTTTGAGACATTCTGGCATGAAAGTCTTCACGGCAAGGCTTCCGTCCTCGTTTAGTATCACGCGTGGTGTGGGTAGGAATTTCTCCAGACCCTTGCGCACACCGATTGGACCGTCGCCGGGACCACCTCCGCCGTGAGGCGTTGAGAATGTCTTGTGAAGATTGACGTGCATCACGTCGAAGCCCATGTCGCCCGGACGCGCGACACCAAGTATCGGGTTGAGGTTTGCACCGTCATAATACATCAGTCCGCCACATTCGTGTACGAGTGCCGCAATCTCGTGTGCGCGTTTCTCGTAGAGACCGAGCGTGTTGGGGTTGGTCATCATCATTGCCGCAACGGTGTCGTCAAGTTTTGTATTGAGGTCATCTACATCGACCGTGCCGTCCTCGAGGCTCTTCACTTCCACCACGTCAAGTCCGCACACAGCAGCCGATGCAGGGTTAGTGCCGTGAGCCGAGTCTGGTATAAGCACCTTTGTGCGCTTCATGTCTCCGCGACTTCTGTGGTAGGCGCGTATGACCATCAGTCCTGTGAGTTCTCCGTGTGCGCCTGCGAAAGGATTGAGCGTGAACTCGCTCATGCCGGTCAGTGAGGACAGCATTTGCTGAAGGCCATAGTAAACCTCGAGTGCCCCCTGGCAAGTCTCTGCCGGCTGCAGTGGATGCAGCGACGTGAACTCGCGCATTGCGGCTATTTCCTCGTTGATTATGGGGTTATACTTCATCGTACAAGAACCGAGCGGATAGAATCCGTTGTTCACTCCGAAGTTGTTCCCGCTAAGGTTCGTGTAGTGCCTTACCACAGTCAGTTCGTCACATTCCGGCATTTCTGCGTCCTTCGTGCGGCGCATAGCCTCTGGCAGTTCCTTGACGGAGTGTCCGCCGAAATCGTTCTTTGCCAGGGAATATCCCTTGCGTCCCTGATGCGACAGTTCGAATATCAGGTTGCCGTATAGTCTGTTGTTCATTTCGCGCCCTCCTTCATAAGTTCTACAAGTTCGTCAATCTCGTGCTTCTTCCGTTTCTCCGTTACGGCAAGCATAAGCGTGTGGTCATCAATCTTGATGCCCGCGAGGTATCCGGCAGCGGCGCATCTTTCCTGAAGTGCATCGATGTCGCCGTCGTACTTTACGCAAAACTCGTTGAAGAACGGCTGGTTGTATGCCAGTGTGAAGCGGCCTGTCTTTACGAGCTCGTCGCAGAGATAGTGTGCTCCGGCATACGACATTTCCGCTGCTTCCTTCAGTCCTTCCTTTCCCATCAGTGACATGTAGATTGTCACGTTGAGCGTCATTAGGCTCTGGTTGGAGCAAATGTTTGACGTGGCTTTTTGTCTGCGGATATGCTGTTCGCGTGCCTGCAGCGTCAGCACGAATGCACGTTGCCCCCTGTTGTCCTTTGTCATGCCGACGATACGTCCCGGCATCTTGCGGATTAGTTTCTCGCTGCAGCACAGATAGCCGACATACGCGCCACCGAACGACATTGGTATGCCGAGGCTCTGCCCGTCTCCGACGGCAATGTCTGCGCCCCATTCGCCTGGTGTCTTCAGCACGGCAAGGTCGGCGGCGACGCTGTTCATTATCATCAAGGCCTTTTTCCCGTGTATGTCGTCGGCAAAGCCAGTGTAGTCTTCAACGATGCCATAGTAGTTGGGTGCCTGGAGTATTACGCCAGCCACGCCACCTTCTGCCAGTCGGCGGCGCATGTCCTCCCTGTCAGTGATGCCGTTTTTCTCGTCAATCATCTCGACATTGAAGCCATTATACCTTGCGTATGTCTCAACGACGCGCAGGATTTTCGGGTCAACCGTGCGGCTTGCCAGCACTTTCGTGCTTTTCCTCACCGAAGACATTGCCATCATTGCAGCCTCAGCCGTTGCCGTCGTCCCGTCGTACATCGAAGCATTTGAGATTTCCATTCCAGTCAACTCTGCCATCATCGATTGGAACTCGAAGATGTAGTGCAGCGTGCCTTGTGAGATTTCTGCCTGGTACGGGGTGTAGCTCGTCAGATATTCCGAACGTGATATGATGTTAGGAACAACAGACGGTATATAGTGGTCATACACTCCTGCACCTGCAAATGAAATCAACTGGTCGTTGAGCATTCCGTAGTTCTCGAGCAATTCCCTTATTTCCAGTTCGCTCTTTGCCTCCGGGATGTCGTATTCGTCTTTGAAGCGAATGCTTTCAGGCACGTCGGAGTACAAGTCATCAAGTGACTTGACACCGGCGACCTTCAGCATTTCCCGGATTTCTTCCTCGGTATGAGGGAAATATTTGAACATGTTGTTTTAGTTCGTTAGGTTTGTTAAATTATAATCCTGTTATGTCAGGTATGATGTCAGCCCTGCTCCTCGCAGAATTTTGCATACTTTTCGGCATCCATAAGGTTTTCAAGTTCTGCTTTGTCGGACAGTTCTACCTTTATTATCCAGTTTGCGTACGCGTCCTCGTTGATGCTTTCGGGTTTGTCCTCGAGCGAATCGTTCACCTCGAGCACTGTTCCGCTTACCGGCGACTTTAGGTCGCTTGCAGCCTTTACGCTCTCCACCGCGCCGAAGTCTTCGTCAACCTCAATTTCGTCGTCAGCCTCCGGCATGTCAACATAAACAATGTTTCCGAGCGCGTTCTGTGCATAGTCGGTTATGCCGATGTAAGCAACGTTCCCTTCAACTTTCACATACTCGTGACTCTCTGAGTAGTAGAGTCCATCAATCACTTTTGCCATAATGCTTGCTATTTTTAAGATTTTTTATAATGTTTGTCGTAGAATCTCTTCTTCACAACTGTTCCGGGGAACACCTTTTTCCTCACCTGCACTCCTAATTCCGTGCCAAGTTTGGCGTGAGCGGTGTCAACCAATGCCATGCAGACGCTCTTGCCTGTACTGATGGAGTTGTAGCCGGTGGTCACCTCGCCCACCTTTTCGCCTTCGAACATCACCGCATATCCGTGACGTGGGATTGCGCGGTCAGCAAGTTCGATGCCGATGACCCTTTGCTTTGGCTTTTCTTCCTTTTGTTTCTGCAGTGCTTCCTTGCCGATGAACTCCGTTTTGTCGAACTTGCAGAACATGCTCAACCCGGCCATCACAGGTGTTATCTTTTCGCTCAGCTCGTTGCCGTATAGCGGCAGGCCTACCTCGAAGCGCAGCGTGTCGCGGCAGCCGAGGCCGCAGGGCTGGCATCGCTTGCTCTCCATGAGTTTCTCCCATGCTCGCACAATGAATTTCTTCGAGCCGTATATCTCGAAGCCATCCTCCCCGGTATATCCCGTGCGGCTCAGTATGATTGTCTCTCCGTCGATTTCAACTTTCTTGGCGGTGTAGAACACGAGGTCCTTGCACTGCAGTCCGAGAACCTCCTCTGTTACGGCCTCTGCCTCCGGTCCCTGCACTGCCAGCTGTGCGTAGTAGTCTGAGCAGTTCTTCACCTCCACGTCAAAGCCTTTGGCGTTCTTCTCTATCCATGCCCAGTCCTTGTCTATGTTGGCGGCGTTTATCACGAGGAAGAACTCCTCTTCGCCCATCTTGTATATGAGCAGGTCGTCAACCGTGCCTCCGTCCTCTTGGCACATCATGCCGTAGAACACCTGCCCGACGGGTGCCCCGGCGACATCATTGGTATAGATGTGGTTGACATAACGCTCCGCTTCTTTACCTTTCACAATCACTTCACCCATGTGCGAAACGTCGAACACGCCGCATTTCTGTCGTACAGCATTATGTTCCTCGATGATTGAGGAATACTGGATTGGCATGTTGAAGCCAGCGAACGGCTGCATCAATGCTCCGAGAGCAACATGATTGTCATAAAGACATGTCTTTTTTATTTCCATTTTGATTTTAATATTTTATATAAAGTTTTCCTTACCGCTTATTTCATGTTTTTCATCAATCTCCATTGCCCGTAGCCTCATAGGCGGCATGTCTTCGGTTCTCCCTTTGACGCCAGTCCCGTTGCTCGTGCTATGTTACGGCAACGGAAGTTCTCTGTATGCCATGCCTGTGTTTTGGGCATTTTCCCACAATAATTAATTGCGCTTGCAAATTTACAAAAAATATTTGTCACTCAAACTTTATTTGGTATGAAAAAACATTAAAGGGCATTTTATAATTATGCGATGTGGCATAATGTTGTTTTATGCCTCTTTTTTTGAGGGTCTTGCCTGCCGTGTTTGGCGTGTGTTGGATAAAAAGGGGGTGTGTCAAAATTGGCACACCCTCTTTTAACATATCACAAAGCCCGAA
>URLI01000026.1 GCA_900548585.1 uncultured Prevotella sp.
AATGGACACACAACGAGTTTAATATTTTCATATTGGGTGTTTTGACACACCCTCTTTTGACCGCCAATTCTGGCTAAATTGTGACACAGCCAAATGTAATCCAGGCTGCCGTAAGTCATATTTCGCCGACCGACAGGGTGTCACTCGGGCTTCATGTTTGTATATACGGTCTGTACATCGTCGAAATCCTCGAGTTTTTCAACCATCTTGTCTATCGTCTCGCGCTGTTCCTGAGTTACTTCCTTCAGGTCGTTCGGGATGTATGTGAACTCTGCTCCCGTCACCTCGAAGCCATTTTCCTCAAGGTGCTTCTGTATCTCGCCGAAACTCTTCGGGTCGCCGTATATTATTATGCTGTCTTCCTCCTCGTCCTCGTCAAACTCGTCCTCGACACCGTAGTCTATTAGGTCAAGTATAAGTTCGTCCATGTCAATCCCCTCTTTTTTCTTGAATGTGAATACGCTCTTATGATCGAAGAGGAAACTGAGCGAACCTGTAGTACCGAGGTTTCCACTGAACTTGTTGAACACCGATCGCACGTCACCCACGGTTCGCGTAGTGTTGTCGGTCAGTGTGTCAACGAAAACAGCCACTCCGAACGGACCGTAGCCCTCGTATGTCACCTCCTTGTAGTCGCTCTGGTCTTTACCCATAGCATTCTTTATGGCGCGCTCCACATTGTCCTTGGGCATGTTCTCGCGCTTTGCGTTGGCGATAATGGCGCGTAAGCCAGGATTGTTATCGGGATCAGGGCCGCCGGTCTTTACGGCGATTGCTATCTGCTTGCCTATCTTGGTGAACGTCTTTGCCATGTGTCCCCATCTCTTCAACTTTGTAGCCTTACGGTATTCAAATGCTCTTCCCATGATTATATATTTTTATTTATTGTTATCAATACGTTGTTTATCTAAGTTCTGCTCCTATTTGCTTCTTGAGGTTGGCTATTATCCTGTTCATGGCATTGTCTATCTGCTTGTCGTCGAGGGTCTTTTGCTCATCCTGCAGCATAAAATTCACGGCATAGCTCTTCTTTCCGTCAGGCAGGTTCCTGCCCTCGTACACGTCGAAGAGTTCCACCTTGCGCAGTATTTTCCTCTCGCTCTGGTATGCCACCCTTTCTATCTCGGCAAAATCAACGTCCTTGTCAATGAGCAGCGCGAGGTCACGGCTGACGGCCGGGAATTTGCTTATCTCGCGGTATTCCACCTTATGCTTGCTTATCGCCTTCATCAGCGCGGTCCAGTTGAGCTCGGCATAATACACCTCCTGGTCAATCCCTGCCGACTTTAACATTGGCTTGCTGACAATTCCCATCTCCACGAGGAGTTTGCCGCCACGGTTCACGATTGCCGTCGCCTTGGCGAAGATGTCGTTTTGGCTCTCTTTGAATACAAGCATACCGAACGGCACTCCGATGCGCGCGAGGATGTTCATGACGTATGCCTTTAGTTCGAAGAATGTTGACTGCTCGTCCTGATGCGCCCACGATCCGCTGACGCGCTTTCCTGTAACCCAGAGAGCAATCATGTTTTCCTCGCGATATGCCGCAACAGGATTGTCATTGTTATGTTTCTCCGTCGAGAACGTATATACGTTGCCGCGCTCGAAGAATTTCAAGTTGGCATTCCTGCGGTTTACGTTGTGTGCAATGCTTTCCAACCCGCCGAACAGCAGTGTCTGGCGCATTACGTTAAGATCGGAACTCAAAGGATTCAATATCCTGACGAGTTTGCCGGCATGTAACGCCTTGAGACCTTCGTAATATGCACTTTTTGTGAGCGAGTTGTTGATAATCTCGTTGAAGCCACAACCGACAAGTTGCTCTCCCACCAGGTTGGCAAGCGCGTGCTTCTTGTCCTCAATGCCTTTTGTAACGAGTGACGACTTGAGTTGCGCCGGTATCTCCACATTATTATACCCATATATACGCAGGATGTCCTCGACCACGTCACACGCCCGCTGCACATCCACCCTGTATGCCGGTATCTCGAGTTTCAGCCCGCCGTCATTTTCCTCGAGTATTTTCATCTCGAGAGATGTCACTATGCTCTTTATCGTATCCGCCGGAATATCCTTCCCCACGAGGCGGTTTACATACGAATACTCCAGGTCAACCTTGGCATTCTCTATCTTCTCCGGGTAAACGTCCTTTATCTGCATCGCCACCTTTCCACCTGCAAGTTGCTTGCAGAGCATGGCGGCCTGCTTCAGCGCGTAGATAACGCCGTTAGGGTCGATACCCCGCTCGAAGCGGAATGACGCGTCAGTGCTTAGCCCGTGGCGTCGCGCGCTCTTCCTTATACACGTCGGATTGAAATATGCGCTTTCCAGCACCACGCTGTGCGTTGTGTCATAAGTTCCAGAGCCTTTTCCCCCAAACACTCCAGCTATGCACATAGGTTCCTCGGCGTTGCATATTGCGAGGTCGTGCTCTGACAGCCGGCGTTCCTCACCGTCGAGTGTAACGAAAGGCGTGCCTTCTGGCATGGACCGCACCACGATTTTCCTGCCTTTCACCATTTCGGCATCAAAGCAATGCAACGGCTGTCCGTATGCCATCATAACATAATTTGTTATATCCACAATGTTGTTTATCGGCCTAAGCCCTATGGTGCTTAGCCTTGTCTTCAGCCACTCGGGACTTTCCTTGACTTCGCAGTCTGCTATGCTGACGCAGGCATACCGCCTGCATGCCTCGGTGTTCTGTATCTCAACGTCTATCGGCAAAGTCTCATTGTCAACGGCGAAGTTCTCGTCCGTTGGCCGGTGCAGCGATGTCTCATATCCGTTCTGCTTCAGCCACGCATACAGGTCGCGTGCCAATCCCCAGTGCGATAGTGCGTCGGCACGGTTGGCGGTTATGTCAATCTCTATAAGCCAGTCGCTCTCAAGATTGTAATACTCCGCCGCCGTCATTCCCACCTTTGCGTCGCCCGGCAAAACAATTATGCCGTCGTGGCTGCTGCCCACGCCTATCTCATCCTCTGCACAAATCATTCCGCACGACTCCATGCCGCGCAGTTTCGATTTCTTTATCGTGAACTCCCTGTCGCCGTCATACAGCACACAACCGACGTCTGCCACTATGACTTTCTGACCGGCAGCAACGTTTGGCGCGCCGCACACAATCTGCTGTGCCTCCCCCCGCCCTATGTCAACCGTTGTGACATGCAGGTGGTCGGAATTTGGGTGCGGCTCGCATGTCAGAACCTCTCCGACATACAGCCCTTTCAGCCCACCACGTATGGCCGGCACTTCCTCAAGTGCGTCAACCTCAAGTCCTTCGCTCGTCAGCGCGTCACAAACCTCCTGTGGCGAGAGGCTGAAATCAACATATTCCTTCAGCCATTTATAAGATATGTTCATTGTTATCTATAGATTTTACTTGCTCGTTTCAAAACGCTGCAAAGGTAGTCATTTTTTTTCAAAACAAAAAGCATAACATGAAAAAAGCCATCTGCCCGCAGGCATTCACAAATTGTCCAAAACATCGTTGACGCGATATATGTCCTTTGGAGTTCAGAAGCCCGCGCATCAGGACAACCCAAGAAGTTCCTGTGAACTTCCCGTATGCTGTGCCGCAAATACATCCCGCTCGCCATTGTGCAAGTTCATTGAGGCACAGCCGAGCCTGGGCACTATGTTCTGGTTTATCCCATAATCACAGCATCCTGTCTTTCCTATTCGTAATCTCCGATTACTGCATTTGTGAAATCTATCATGGGTTTTGCCACCAGAAACACTTTCGCCATCTCGTCGAGCCAACCGTCGCCATTGAAGAATGTGTCAGGCACGCGCTTCCAGCAGCAATAGTCCTTCATGCGCAAATATTCAATGTACTCATAGTCACGCGGAAAGCCTTTCGGAGCTGTTGACAGCATGTTAAGTCCGAACCCCTTTGGCGATGCCGCGCCGTCTTTCCATTCACCATGCCCGGGCTTTCCGAAGAAGTTGATGAATTTCCTGCTCTCCACTATGCCGCGCCAGCGGTCGATGTTCGCCATTATCTCGTTGCGACATGCCGTCAACACCTTCGTCGGCAACCAGTAACAGCCACATGCGAGCAGGCAATTGCCTGGCTCGAGGTGCATGTAATATCCTCCGCTCATTGACTTGCGCCCACGCAGGCATATATATGCACCGAGATGCCTCTTGTATGGCGACTTGTCTGGCGAGAAGCGCGTGTCGCGGTAGAAGCGGTACACAGAGTCCCTGACGGTTATGTTCGCTATGGTGGAGTCAAACTCCGCAATGCGTAATATCGCCTTGGCAACACCTTCTTCAAAGTCTGCCCTGATTATGTCATACTCCCTGCGGTGTTCATTAAACCACTGACGGTCGTTGTTTTCGGCTATGTCCTTCAGGTATCTCAATATCCTTCCCGATTGCATATCGTGTTTGTTTAACGTTTTTTCAATGTTGCACCCCAACCTTTGGACAGAACTCCCCGAACGGGCATTCACCGCACTTAGGCTTCCGGCTCTGGCATATATACCTGCCGTGCAGCAATAGCCAGTGGTGCGCATCGGCCTGAATGCCGGCTGGTATGTTCTTTTTTAGCGTGAGTTCCACCTTCAGTGGTGTGTCATCCTTTGCCGGAACGAGTCCAAGGCGGCGGCTCACGCGGAACACGTGGGTGTCAACCGCTATAGCCGACCGTCCGAAGCCCACTGCCTGCACGACATTGGCAGTCTTGCGGCCAACGCCCGGCAGTTTCACGAGGTCTGCCATCTCGGCAGGCACTTCCCCGCCGAAATCGCTCACTATCATGCGCGACAGCCCCACAAGATGCCTTGCCTTTGAGTTGGGATAACTCACACTGGCAATCAGTTCCAACACGTCCTCCGGCTCTGCCGCCCCCATAGCCGCAGCGTCGGGATAGCGACGGAACAACTCTGGCGTAACCTGGTTGATGCGCTTGTCGGTGCACTGCGCGCTAAGCACAGTGGCTACGAGCAACTGGAACACGCTTCCGAAATTGAGTTCCGTTGAAACGTGCGGCATCTTACCAGAGTAATAGCCAATAACGAAGTCATACCGTGCCTTGCGGTTCATATTGCCTGTAAGTGACGAATTACATTATATTGAAACGATTTAGGAGTTACGGGACATGCGCGAGCATGCCCCCAACCCCTAAATCGCCGTTCCAAATCGTGGGATTATTTCTTATCCCCGGTCTTTGCAGCCCCCGCTGTTTTTGCAGCCGGCCTGTAGGACTTGTTTAGGCCGGCAACGACCTCTTTGGTGATGTCGAGAGCCTTGTCGCTGTAAAGCACGTTGTCGCCAGCCTTGCTGAGAATAAGCGAATATTTCTTGTCCTTGTTGTATTCGGCAAGGAAATGCTGCACGCTGTCCCTCAGCGCCTTGCTGTATCTCTCCGACTCTGCCTGAAGCTCGCCAGCGAGACGCTGCTGCAACTGTTGCAGGTCAGCCTGCTGTTTCTGAAGGTTTGCATTAAGCATCTGGGCCTGCTGCTGCGTGTATTTGTTCGACTGAAGGTTCTGCTGGAACTGTGCAGCCTGGCTCTGTAAAGCCTGTCCCTTCTGGTTTAGCGTGTTGTCCGCGTTCTTGCTTTTTTTCTCGAACTCCGCCTTGAAATCCTTGCAGAAATTGTATGTAGAGTCGAGTTCCTCTATATCAACGTATGCAATCTTCAGTTCCGAACTCTGAGGCGCAGCGGTCTTCTGTTCAGTGCCGTTGCCACCGTTGTTGCATGATGTCATCACCGCAGCCGCAGCCATGACAAGGAAAAAAGTCTTCTTCATTATATTATTCTTTTATTCTGTTTCTTATCTTTTCTGCTTTGTCAGCATCGCGGCGAGCCTCGGTGTCCTGGTCTATCACGCAATGTATCCCAAGCCTGCGCATCGCCGCGTTGTCGTGGATATGCTGCGACTCGAAGTTGCCTTTTTTCTTAAAAATCACCTTAACGCTCAATAATGCCAAACAAATAGCAATTATTAACACTGTTAACACCGCCGTTTCAATCATTTTTATTACTTTTGCACATGAAAGCGCAAATTGATGTTTGCGGCTGCAAAGATAATGATATTTTTTGTAAAACACACAAATTTATATTGAATAATGAAGAATAGTGAGTTAAAACCCGCTCGCGTTTTCGAGCATTTCGCGAAAATCAACCAAATCCCACGCCCATCAAAACGTGAGGAGAAGATAATCGAGTACCTCAGGAAGTTCGGTGAGGAACGCGGCCTTGACACCGCAGTCGACGAGACCGGCAACGTGATAATCCGCAAGGGCGCCACCCCGGGCTATGAGAAAAAGAAGACGGTCATACTGCAAAGCCACATGGACATGGTTTGCGAGAAACTCGTCGATATAGACTTTGATTTCGACAAAGACCCCATCCAGACATACGTTGAAGGTGAGTGGCTGAAAGCAAAGGGCACCACACTCGGTGCAGACGACGGCATCGGCTGTGCAATAGAACTGGCGATACTCGACAGCGACGACATAGAACACGGTCCGATAGAGTGCGTCTTCACACGCGATGAGGAAACAGGCCTCACCGGTGCAGAGGGAATGAAGCCTGGATTTATGACCGGCGACATGCTGATAAACCTCGACTCAGAGGACGAGGGGCAGATTTTCGTTTCCTGCGCAGGCGGCAAGAACGCCACAGCAACGTTCCGCTTCGAGAAGGAGGACGCGCCGCAAGGGCTCTTCTTCCTCAAGGCATCACTGAAAGGACTGGTTGGAGGACATTCCGGCGACGACATCAACAAGAAGCGCGCGAATGCACTGAAGACACTTGCACGCTTCCTGTATCTCGTAGAGGATAAGTACGGACTGCGTCTCGCAAGATACAACGCAGGAAAACTGCACAACGCAATACCACGCGACGGAATGGCTGTATTTGCAGTGGCTGCCGACGTGAAAGAAAACGTAAAGGCTGACTGGAATGTGTTCGCAACAGAGGTGGCAGAGGAATACCACGTCACGGAGAAGTCGATGCAGTTCTCACTGGAGAGCGCAAAGGCCGAAAAGGTGCTTCCTGAAGAGACATCAACGAGAATCATACGCGCGCTGCAGGCTGTTGACAACGGCGTGTTTGCAATGTGCCAGGATGAGGCTCTCGCATGGATGGTGGAGACATCAAACAATGTCGCAAGCGTGGAGACAACCGAAAATGAAGTTGTAATCGTAACATCGCAGCGAAGCAACGTCATGAGCGCACTCGAGAACCAGGCCAACACGGTAAAGGCCCTTTTCCAGCTCGCTGGCGCAGAGGTTGTCCAGGGCGACGGATATCCAGCATGGAAGATGAACCCAGACAGCAAACTGACAGCCGTGGCAGTGGAGAAATACAAGGAACTCTTCGGCAAAGAGCCAAAGGTTCTGGGCATCCATGCCGGACTTGAATGCGGCCTGTTCTCGGAGAAATACCCGAACTTAGACATGGTGTCGTTCGGCCCGACTCTACGTGGGGTACACTCACCTGACGAGCGTCTGCACATACCGACGGTGCAGATGGTGTGGGATCACCTGCTCGCAATACTCAAGAGCATACCAGAATGAAAATAGTGGTCTGACGACCAAGCAACAACCGCAGCCCCTGCCTGAACATATTATGCCCAGGCAGGGGCTTTCGGTTTGCCAGAAAAGGCGCATACGGGACACAATATGGTTTGGCACGACTTTTGCAAAAGGTACTTACAGAAATCAATTCTAACATACAATATAATGCAGAAAGGAAACATAGGGGTTACCACAGAGAACATTTTCCCCGTGATAAAAAAGTTCCTGTATTCGGATCATGAGATATTCCTGCGCGAGATGATCAGCAACGCAGTTGACGCCACGCAGAAGTTGAAGACACTGGCAGACAAGGGTGACTTAAAGGGAGAACTCGGAGACCTTACCGTCAAGGTGAGGCTCGACAAGGAAAAAGGCACGCTGACCATCAGCGACCGGGGCATCGGAATGACCGGGGATGAGATAGACAAGTACATCAACCAGATTGCCTTCTCGGGTGTCACCGACTTCCTCGACAAATACAAGGAATCCGCAAACGCAATAATAGGACACTTCGGATTAGGTTTCTACTCGGCATTCATGGTCGCAAAGAAAGTAGAAATCATCACGAAGAGTTGCAAGGAAGGCTCGAAGGCAGTGAAATGGTCGTGCGACGGGTCGCCCGAATTCACAATCGAGGAGACCGAAAAGGACGACAGAGGGTCTGACATTGTCCTGCACATAGATGACGACTGCAAGGAGTTTCTTGAGAAAGAACGTATTGAAAAACTGCTGCAGAAGTACTGCAAGTTCATGCCCGTGACAATTGCCTTCGGGAAGGAAACGGAATGGAAGGACGGGAAGCAGGTGGAAACGGACAAGGACCATATAATAAATAATGTGGAACCGTTGTGGACAAAGACCCCAAGCACAATAAAAGACGAGGAATACAAGTCCTTCTACCGCACACTGTACCCCATGCAGGACGAGCCACTGTTCTGGATTCACCTTAATGTTGACTACCCGTTCAACCTAACGGGAATACTCTATTTCCCAAGGATAAAGAGCAATATCGAAATACAGCGCAACAAGATACAGCTATACTGCAACCAGGTGTTTGTCACCGACCAAGTGGAGGGTATAGTGCCAGACTTCCTCACACTGCTGCACGGAGTGATTGATTCGCCGGACATACCGCTCAATGTGAGCCGCAGTTACCTGCAAAGCGACCGCGACGTGAAAAAAATATCGACATATATAACAAAGAAAGTGTCAGACCGCCTCTCGTCAATATTCAAGAACAGCCGCAAGGAATATGAGGAGAAATGGGACGACCTAAAGATTTTCATCAACTACGGAATGCTATCGCAGGAGGACTTCTACGACCGCGCAAAGGACTTCGCACTGATGAAAGACGTGGACGGGAAATACTATACATTCGAGGAATACCGCAAACTGATAAAGGACACGCAGACAGACAAGGACGGAAACCTCGTGTATCTATATGCAAACAACAAAGAGGAGCAATACACCTATATCGAGGCTGCAAGAAAGAAAGGTTACAACGTACTGCTAATGGACGGACAACTCGACACACCTGCCGTGTCAATGCTCGAGCAGAAATTCGAGAAAAGCCGCTTCACGCGAGTGGATGCAGACATCATAGAGCGGATAATCGTAAAGGAGGATGCCCCAAAGAACAATCTCGATGGTGACACGGCTGACAATTTGTCACAGGCATTCCGCTCACAGATGCCGGCGCTCGACAAGACGGAATTCTACGTCGAAGTGCATGCACTGGGAGAAAATGCCCAGCCGCTGCTCATAACGCAGAGCGAATATATGCGCCGCATGAAGGACATTTCGCGATACCAGCAGGGAATGGCGTTCTATGCCGGTATGCCGGACACATACAGTCTCGTGCTTAACTGCGACCACCCACTGATAAAGAAGGTTCTAAACGACGAGAAGGAAAAGACCGCAGGCGACCTGAAACCAGTGATGAGCGAGATGAAAGGTTTGCAGGCACGGCTCGCAGCTCTGCGTCAGGAGCAGGACAAGAAAAAGCCAGACGAGATAACACAGGAAGAAAAGGACGACATGAGCAACACGCAGAAGGCTCTCGACGAACAGAAGTCAAAGAAGCAGCAAATCATAGCCGACTATGCCAAGGACAACGACATTCTGCATCAGCTGATCGACCTCGCTCTGTTGCAAAACGGAATGCTGAAGGGGGAGGCACTCGACAAATTCCTCAAACGCAGCGTTAACCTAATCAAGTAAGTTTGGACTTTTCACGCCATACATACATTGTTAAGCAAAAAGCACGACCTCTCCCTACCCCGGGAGAGGTCGCTTTATATTAATACCGGACAAATGCCAATAAGAAAATTGCAGACACAAAAATAAAACGAGACCGGCATCGCCAATCTCGTTTTGTGACTCCGGCGGGATTCAAACCCACAACCTTCTGATCCGTAGTCAGATGCTCTATTCAGTTGAGCTACGGAGCCTAATCCTGAAATGCGAGTGCAAAGGTAAGGCGTTTTTCTGAAACCACAAAACATTTCGCCGTTTTTTTTTGAATAAAAAAGAAAAACAACAAAAAAGATGGCGAGATAGAATTGTCAAAATCAACATTAGAATATTCTTGAATATCAAACAACAGTAAGGGGCTCTTAATTGGATGAACCAAAACAAGAATTGTTAATCATACGAGCAAAGTAAAAATGCGTAATATTTATTTGGAGTTTATTAAAAATATGCTTACCTTTGCAGCGCAAAAGCAACGAGGTGTAGCGCAGTTGGTAGCGTTCCTGGTTTGGGACCAGGCTGTCGCAGGTTCGAGTCCTGTCACCTCGACAAAGGAGAACGGTTTTCAAAAGAACTGCTCTCCTTTTTTATTGTCCCAACTTAATAAGGTATTTTAGTTGACAGTTTACTACCTATCGGTTTCCAATTCATTACCAACAAGAAAGCAAAACAGCCGGATTTGAACGGTAAATTCGCCTAAATTACTCAGTAAAACAGCCGAAATTACTTTACTATTAAACATAAAACCAAATGTCCATTACGCCTGATTTTACACAATACAAAATAACGAAAACGCCCCAAACATTAAATTGTCTGGGACGTATTATTTTAACAATTAGAAAATGCTTGTTGAGGCATCAGGTGAGATGGTTGATGCAAATTCCTTTCTTGTACCATTCGTACAGGCGGTGAATGCCCTCGTCTATCTCCACCTTGTGATGCCAACCCAAATTGTGCAGTTTCGTGACATCTGTGAGCTTGCGTGGAGTGCCATCAGGCTTGGAGGCATCCCAACGCAGTTCCCCACGGAATCCGATCTCGCGGATTATCTTCTCCGCAGCCTCGCGTATGGTAATCTCCTTGCCTGTACCTATGTTGATGTGGCAATTCCTTATTTCCTTTTGAGCGGCATCGTATGTGTCCTTGAAGTCGACATTAAGTAGAACATGCACACTTGCGTCTGCCATCTCCTCGCTCCACAGGAACTCGCGCATAGGTGAGCCGGTTCCCCAAAGCGTCACGCTTTCGTTACTTATGCCGAACTTTGCAAGTTCCTCAAGGATTTCATCATCAGTATTGCTGCCACTGACACCTTCCACCGGACGCAGGTCAATATCCTTGCGCACGGCTTCCCAGTCGTTCTCGTTAAGACACTTGGCAAGATGTATCTTGCGTATCATCGCTGGCAGCACATGACTGTTCTCAAGGTGGAAGTTGTCGTTGGGGCCATAGAGGTTCGTCGGCATGACAGCAATGTAGTTGCAGCCGTATTGTATGCTGAAACTCTCGCACATCTTAAGTCCGGCAATCTTTGCAATGGCGTATGGCTCATTGGTGTATTCCAGTTCGTTTGTAAGCAGTTCCTCTTCCTTCATAGGCTGCCTTGCCATGCGCGGATAGATACATGTGGAACCTAGGAAGAGAAGTTTCCCAACCCCGTGACGATAGCTTTCGCCAATGACGTTCTGCTGTATCTGCAGATTTTGATAAATGAAATCGGCACGATACCGCAGGTTCGCCATTATCCCGCCCACATGGGCAGCGGCGAGAACCACGGCATCAGGCCTTTCCTCATCGAAAAAGTTACGGACTGCGACAGGGTCGAGCAAGTCGAGTTCCTTGTGTGACCGGCCGACGAGATTACCATACCCACGTTTCTCCAGATTGTTCCATATTGCTGAGCCCACAAGCCCATGGTGTCCGGCAACATAAATCTTTGATTCTTTACTTAACATTTCTTTCCTTTCATTCGGCCATCTGGGCCTTGAGATACAACTTCTTAACAAACTTCATGTCGTGATCCACCATTATCTTAACGAGTTCCCCGAAAGTGGTCTTCCTCGGATTCCATCCCAGCTGCGTCTTTGCCTTCTGCGGATTTCCGAGCAACTGCTCCACTTCTGCCGGGCGGAAATACTTCGGATCAACCTCTACCAGCACCTTTCCGGTCTTTTTGTCTATACCTTTCTCGTTCACCCCTTCGCCTTTCCATTCCAGCTCAATGCCGACATGGTGGAATGCGAGTGTCGCAAACTCCCTCACCGTGTGATACTCTCCGGTGGCAATGACGAAATCGTCTGGTTTCTGCTGTTGCAATATGAGCCACATGCACTCAACATAATCCTTGGCATATCCCCAGTCACGCAATGAGTTGAGGTTGCCGAGATACAGTTTGTCCTGCATTCCCTGCACAATGCGCGCGGCGGCAAGTGTGATCTTCCTTGTCACGAAATTCTCGCCACGGCGCTCGCTTTCGTGATTGAACAATATGCCATTGCAGCAATACATATTATATGACTCGCGGTAATTCTTGATTATCCAGAAGCCATAGAGTTTCGCCACGGCATAGGGGCTGCGCGGGTAGAATGGCGTGGTCTCTGACTGCGGCACCTCCTGAACCTTACCGAACAGTTCCGATGTTGACGCCTGGTATATCCTGCAACTGTGTTCAAGGCCACAAATGCGCACGGCCTCAAGAAGACGCAGCACGCCCACGGCATCCGTGTCGGCAGTGTATTCCGGCACGTCAAAGCTCACTTTCACATGGCTTTGCGCCGCGAGGTTATATATTTCAGTCGGGCGTGTCTCGCCTATTATACGGATGAGTGAAGACGAATCCGTCATGTCAGCCCAATGCAGGTTGACGAGTCTTGCCTTTTTCATGTCGCGGACCCACTCATCGAGATACAGATGCTCTATCCGCCCTGTGTTGAAAGAGCTGCTTCTGCGCAGCAGTCCGTGAACTTCATACCCTTTGTCAATGAGGAACTCGGCAAGATATGAACCGTCCTGCCCTGTTATTCCTGTGATAAGTGCCGTTTTCTTTTCCATATATCAAGTGTTTTATGCTTTGAAATCCTTTATTCTCTGTTCTTCTGACAACTTGCAGATAAGCAGATTGCCGTTTTTTTCTGCGACGATGTATCCGTCAAGTCCCTGTATGACGACCTTGCTGTTCTGCGTGGCATGTATTATACAGTTTTGCGTTTCATACAACTTAACGTTGTTCCCTATCACGCTGTTTCCTGACTTGTCATGCTTTGTCTGTGCGAGAAGCGAGCCCCATGTGCCGAGATCGCTCCATCCGAAATCGGATGGGCAGACGAATATCTCCTCCACCTTCTCCATTATAGCATAGTCAACAGAAATATTGGGACATTCGGGATAGCGTTTGTCTATGATGCCCTGCTCCCGTTCCGTCCCATAATCTGCTTCCATGGATTCGAAAATATTGCTCAATGCTGGTTGGAACGTCCGGAATGCTTTGACTATCGTCTTCACATTCCATATAAAGATGCCTGCATTCCAGAAATAGCTTTTGTCTTTAATGTATTCCCGTGCAGTGTCATAGTCTGGTTTTTCCTTGAAACTGTCAACTCTGAAAATCTCCCTGTTGCCGTCATTGCCCGAAGAAAGGTCTGCCTTAATATACCCATATCCCGTTTCCGGACGCGTTGGTTTCATTCCGAGTGTGACTATGGCATCGTTTACGCCCGTGAAATCCAGGCATTGTTTCACTACTCTCCTGAATTCCACAGTATCGGTAACAATATGGTCACTCGGTGTGACGACAATGTTGGCGTTGGGGTCAATACTCTTTATACGCCAACTTACATACGCGATGCAAGGTGCGGTGTTTCTCCTGCATGGCTCACAAAGGACATGGCTTTCAGGCATGTCGGGCAGTTGGCCGCGCACCATGTCCGCATATCTGGTGTTCGTCACCACCCATATATTTTCGTTACTGACAACACCCTTGAAACGATCAATGGTCAGTTGCAGCAACGACCGCCCCACGCCGAGCACGTCGATAAACTGTTTGGGACATTCGTCTGTGCTCATGGGCCAGAATCTGCTTCCTGTCCCGCCTGCCATTATCACAAGATGGTTCTTGTTGTTCATGTTTCTGTATTATTATTAAGTGAATACCTTTCCTCGTTCATCATGATTATAGAGAAACGAACCATGTGTATGTTTCTTATAAAATAATTGCAAATATAGTGAAGTTTGTTTACCATGGCAAATAAATGCTGAAAGAAACGCACGATTATTCATATACTTCGTCAATTCCATTCATTCCCAAATCTTCGTTCCCGCAAGGATTGAAATCCTCCGGTATGTCGAACTTGTCGTTCTCGTTATATCCGAGTGAGCTGTCTGCCAACACCTTTTTCATAAAATAAGCCCAGATAGGCAGTGCCATGCTTGCCCCCTGCCCAATGCCACCGGAATCGAAATGTATGTCACGGTCTTCTCCGCCGACCCAACCTCCACATACGAGGCGCGGCGTGAAGCCGATGAACCAGCCGTCGGAGTTGTCGTTCGTGGTACCTGTCTTGCCACCCATCTCGCATGTCACATTATACCTGCTGCGCATACGCGCACCTGTTCCGTGGTCAACGACAGCCTTTAGCATGTCTATCATTCGGTATGAGTTCTCTTCGCTTATCACCTCTTTCATCTGCGGCTGGAAATTGGCAATCACATCGCCGTTGCTGTCCTCTATTTTTGTAACGAACAAGGCAGCGGAACGAATGCCGTGGTTCGCAAATGCGGTGTAGGCAGACACCATCTCCCTCACACTCGCCTCGTATGCGCCAAGACTGAGTGCCAAAGAAGGTTGTATGCCAGTGGTGCAAATTCCGAATTTTTTCAGCATCTCAATGTAAACGACACCGCACTGCCGGTAATCGTTCGGCACGAGCCTGCTCATAAGATATGCCGAAACAAGGTTGTTGGAGTTCTGCAGTCCCCACTTCAATGTCACCATCCCCCTGGCGCTGCCACGCGGTGACCAGTTGCCGTAGTTGTGGTGGACGCACGGGACGACATTGCACGGAGTGAAACCATGTTCCAGCGAAAGTGCATAAAGGTATGGCTTAGCCGTCGAACCGACCTGGCGGCGGCCGAGACTTACCATATCATACTTGAAACGGTTGAAATCAATGCCGCCGACGTACGCCTTAACGGCGCCGGTGTGAGCGTCGACGCACATGAAACCAGCCCGGAGGAAACGCTTGTAATATCTTATGGAATCCATCGGGGTCATAACAGTGTCCACATCTCCCCTGTAAGTGAAGATGCTCATTTCCACCGGAGTGTTGAAATTACGGTCTATCTCCTCATCTGACGCGCCGGCTTTCTTCAAAATCCTGTAACGGTCGGTCTGCCTCTTCGACCTTTCATATATACGCTTCACCCTGTCGGCAGACGCCGTGGAACTGAATGGCGCATTTCTCTTGTACTTGTTCTCGGCATTAAACGCAGGCTGCATCGTTTTTGAAAGGTGTTCTCTTACGGCCTCCTCTGCGTATTTCTGCATTGTGGTGTTGATTGTTGTGTGAATTTTCAGCCCGTCAGTATATACATTATATGGCTCGCCGTTCTTTTTGAAATTCTTGTTGCACCATCCGTAAAGTGGGTCTGTCTCCCAATAAAGCGAATCAATGGAGTACTGAACCCTGTTCCACGAAGGATAGTCTTTTATATCCGGCTTCTTTGCCATCATATATTGCCGCAGGAACTCACGGAAATAAGGCGCTTCTCCGTCATTGTGGTTAGTTGGGTGAAAGTCCAGTTTTATTTCTTCGGCGCAAGCGTTGTTGTATTGCGAGCGCGTGATATATGCCGCCTTTAGCATCTGCCCCAGCACCACGTTACGCCTTTCCGCGCAACGTTCCGGATACCTCACCGGATTGAAATAGGACGGGTTCTTGCAAAGTCCTATAAGTGTTGCCGACTCTGCAAGTGTCAGTTTGTTCGGCTCTTTGTTGAAATAGGTGTTTGATGCCCGCTTTATCCCCACAGCACTGTGCAGGAAATCGAAATAATTGAGATACATTGCGATTATCTCCTCCTTGGTGAAATTCCGTTCGAGTTTCACGGCGATTACCCATTCTATCGGCTTCTGTATCAGCCTCTCCACGGAACTGTGTGCTGCCTCACTGTATAACTGCTTGGCCAGCTGCTGGGTTATTGTGGATCCTCCGCCTGCACTTGTCTGCCCCATCAGCCCGCGCTTTATTATGGCTCGCCCCAAAGCGATGAAGTCAATGCCAGAATGTTCGTAGTAGCGTTCATCCTCTGTGGAGACCAAAGCATGGACAAGGTCTGGCGACAAATCGCTGTATTCAACCATTATACGGTTTTCGCGGTTAATGTTCCATGTACCGATTATTTTCCCATCGTCCGAATATATCTGCGAAGCATATCTGCTGATTGGATTTTGCAGGTCTTCCATATCCGGCATATATCCTATAAAACCGAACCAAATTGCGAAGAAGCCAAGCACGACGCAACCAATCGTTGAAAGCAATATGAACCACAGAGATATTACGAATTTCTTTCTCATCAGAGTTGTTGTTCTGTTATCGAACGCAAAAATACGACTTTTCTTTGAATTTATCATCAAGAAATAAAAAATTATGCGTAACTTCGCACAAAATTCATTAAACAACATTCTGTGCTATGAAAAAAAACAACTTTGTAACCATTGCCGACCTGTCCAAGGAAAAGATAATGTATCTTATCGAGATGGCACAGCAATTCGAGAAGTACCCTAACCGTGAGTTGCTTAAGGGTAAGGTCGTCGCCACACTTTTCTTTGAGCCTTCCACGAGGACTCGCCTGAGTTTTGAGACCGCCGCAAACAGGCTCGGCGCGAGAGTGATCGGCTTTGCTGACCCGAAAGTGACGAGTGGTATGAAAGGCGAATCACTGAAAGACACCATTCTCATGGTGAGCAACTACGCAGACGTAATAGTGATGCGGCATTACATAGAAGGTGCTGCACGATATGCAAGCGAGATTGCACCTGTCCCCATTGTCAACGCCGGGGACGGTGCGCACCAGCATCCCTCACAGTGCATGCTTGATCTATATACCATTTACCAGACGCAGGGCTCCCTCGACAATCTTAACATATTCCTCGTTGGGGACTTGAAATACGGCCGCACCGTACATTCGCTTATAATGGCAATGCGCCACTTCAATCCAACGTTCCATTTCATAGCACCCGAAGAACTCGCCATGCCAAACGAATACAAACTATACTGCAAGGAAAACGGAATAAAATATGTTGAGCACCCGGACTTCGACGAAAAGACAATAGCCGAGGCCGACCTGATATACATGACAAGAGTGCAGAAGGAAAGGTTCAGCGACTTGATGGAGTATGAAAGGGTGAAGAACGTGTACATACTAAAAGCCGACATGCTTGAATATGCCAAGCCTAACCTGAAAATACTGCACCCTCTGCCCCGCGTAAACGAAATAGCATACGATGTGGATGACACCCCATACGCTTACTACATACAACAGGCCCGCAACGGACTTTATGCACGCGAGGCGATTATATGTGATGTTTTAGGGATAACCCTCGATGAGGTAAAGAATGACAAGACGATAATCAACAATTAAACGTTATGATTATGAACAAGAAGGAAAGACTGGTTGCCGCAATAGAAAACGGCACTGTTATCGACCACATACCCGCAGAAAAGACATTCCAGGTTGCGAGTCTTTTGGAATTGATGGATCTGAAGAGCATCGTCACAATAGGAAACAACTATGCCTCAAAAAAGGTTGGCAGGAAGGGAATTATAAAGGTGGAAAACAAATTCTTCACCGATGAGGAAATCTCAAGACTGTCTGTCGTTGCCCCCAACGTGGTACTTAACATCATAAAGGACTATGAGGTGGTGGAGAAGAAGACCGTTGAAATCCCCGATGAACTTCGCGGCATTGTGAAATGCAAGAACCCGAAATGCGTCACCAACAACGAGCCTATGCAGACTGTATTCCATGTCGTTGACAAGACCAACGGGATGTTGAGATGCCACTATTGTGACGTGGAGCAGGAGATTGACAACGTGGAACTGTTGTGATGCAGACCTACCTGCGCCGTCTCCCCTTATAGGCGTGATACCGTGCCATGACGGAACGGACATAATCTGTCGTCTCGCTGCTTCTCACATATCCGTGACGCACCAAAGGATCATTATAATATACTGGGTCACTCAGCGACGACAAATATCGTTCAACATCGCGCCATCGCTCGCCACTTGCTCCGTCCCTCCGCGCCAAGGCACGGGCATCCGAAACGTGTCCGGCTCCGCAATTATAGGCGGCAAGAATGAAATGAAGCCTTTCCTCAAAAGGATTGATGTCGGAATACAAGGAAGACAGTTGAGAAATCAGCCTTGCCGCTGTATGCACATTTGTCTCGGGGTCGAATATCCTGGCTGGCGTAACGCCGAACGAAAGAGCCGTCTGTGGCATTACCTGCATCAGTCCACAAGCACCAGCCCACGAATAAGCCTCCGGATTGAAAGCAGACTCCTGACAACATTGTGCGGCAAGCAGTTCCCAGTCGCAGCGTGCCACGGGAGCATATTTTCTGAACAAGTCGTCCCAAGGTGACAATGCTCCATGTGGCACGGGCGGTATCTTGATCCTTCCAGACGGGTGTATTCCAACAATGCCATCGCCAAAGTGACCTCTTTTGTAAGCATATCCACCCGAACCATTTGGCGCATTCCCTCCCCATGTACCGAATGGAGATATAAGGTTAGTGTTGCTTCCAAGCGCAGCGACACCTTCTGCCATTAGCCTCTTTCCCCTTGAGGCATACCATTTGTTTATTTCGCCTGCCAGTTCCTCGCTTTGTGAAGAGACGACCCATTGACGGCTTCCGCCCTCCTCCTCAACTCCACAGAAACGGAGCTCTTCATCATCGACTTTCTGCATTGGAGTTATGATGATGTCTGCCTCACCGTCTTTCAACATCCTCTTCAGTTCGGCAGAGTCGCGGCATACCTGGACACGGAGCGTCACCCCAAGTTCGGCAGCAAAATTGTTGCAAAGCAAGTAATTCAGTCCGAGCCTTTCCCCACGGTATTCATAATACGTGTCAGGACCAGAAAGTGTGGCTGCTATTATCTCGCCATTTGCAATAATGTCGCCCAATGTCAATGCTGCGCTGTCGGACGGCGAATCCCCCCAAGGCGGCAGTCCGCCTCCTGACGGGCTTACCGAACAGGAGGCGAACATTATCGCTGTGAAGATTATTGCCGCACCAACAGACTTCATATTTCATAATTTATGGTTGGGCAAACTTATCCCCGGTTTCCTTGATAAGTTTTCTTGCATACTTCTCCGGAAATCCTGGACGCTTAACCCTTGCTCCAAGCCCCTCCGGCGTAAGCTCGAACTTTCCATTAACTTCTGGCTTTACAGCCATGTCGTTATATTTTACAATGAGATAAGTGGCAAGCTGCTTCCATCGTTCAAGCATCTGCTGAGCAGTCTCGTTGCTATAGTCATTAAGATATTTCCTTGATAACTCAGGATTCTGTCCGTGTAGTTGCAGGGCATGTTCTTCAACCTTCTTCTGATTTGTGAAATACTGATTTTCGAGTGAGTCACGCACAGCCTTAAGCGACGGGAACATCTGCGAATAACGTGGATAAACCATGTTGCTGACCCAGTTGCAAACCCAGAAAGCGTTGTCCATTGAGAACGTCACGGCATCAGCGCCTGGGGTGTTGTAACAATCCGGCTGAACAGTGTTGCAGCAATATATAGGCGTGTATGCCACCATGTTACCGTCGTCATTTCCCCACCACATGCAACCGCCTATTTCGCGTGGAAGCCATGACCGCATCTGGCTGACGAGAGTGAAGCCAGTCTGCTGTGTGCTCACGGGACGCTCATTGAAATATTTATTTCCGTCAACCTCGAACGACAGGGGAGTCGGACGGTAAGGCATATCCCATATACCACCACCCATGTCGTTGTCGAGAGCGAACGGAGTTCCTTCGTAATGGTCGCGCATACAAGCCTCAATGTCCTGCACGCTGACCTTGCGGTTCGGTATTATCCAAAGCGGCATAGGCTCTGCGTTTGGAACTTTGCCCATTGCGTAATCAAGATATGGCGTCATGTCTGCAAAGTGGTTGAAGAAACTCCATACGCGCGCCTCACAATATCTCCTTCCTCCGAAATCAGGTGCTGCGTATGCGGCATTGAACGAGAAATCCGCGTCCTTGCCTGAGAAAAAACCTTTTTCGCGTGCAAACTTTATGACATCCTTAGAATACATGACATTCTTCTTGTCCTTTTGGTCGAATGTAGTAATCCTGCTTTGGTTGGCATGTGCGCTTATGGCATTGTCAGGTATGCGCACGGCAACCCACACCGCTCCCTTCTTGTCCGGTCCCTTGCCTATCATTTCCATTATCCAGGCCTCGTTGGCATCGCATATTGAGAAAGACTCTCCGCTCGAGTTGTAGCCATACTCGTCAACGAGCGATGTCATAACCTTTATTGCCTCGCGTGCAGACTTACTGCGCTGGAGTGCGATGTAGATCAGAGAACCATAGTCAAGTATCCCGGAATGATTTACAAGTTCCTCGCGTCCACCGAATGTCGTTTCGCAAATCGTAACCTGCCATTCATTGATATTACCTATCACATTATAAGTCTCGGCTGCCTCGGGAATTTCCCCATGATAAACGTTGTCGTCCCAGTCATAAATCTTGCGCATCTCTCCCTTCGCGTGTTTTGCTGCGGGGAAATGGCACAGTCCCTGGAACATGCCATAGTCGTCGGCATTGTAAGTGCAGATGACCGAGCCGTCGGCACTTGCCCCCTTGCCAACAATGAAATTAGTGCAAGCCATTGATATGCTTGCGCTGCAAAGAGCAGCCATTAAGAAAAATGTTTTCTTCATAACATTAGAATTAATATATTATTAAACAATTACATGCGCTGTTTGAATTAAGTTAAAAAGCAGTGTTAGTAAACCACTTTCCATTCACGTTTTATGGTATTCTTGCAGTTGTCTGCGGCACACACCGTTAGCGTCCTCTCCGAACCTTTGCGCTTTGCAGGAGTATCACAAAGACGACACCTCTTGTTTGCTGATTTCGGAACATCTTCAAACAAGACGAACTCACTGTCAATATATGCCTTGAAAGATGCCACTCCACTTTTACCGTCCGCAACGTTCACAACCAGATTCCCGTTTTTGCCCGATATCAAGCTCACCTCTGGTGGCGTGTCATCATAAACGACCTCATAACTTAGCCCGAGGTCACGCAAGCGTCCCTTAACCCATCCATTGTAATATTTTCCTCCCATGTATCGGTCGTATATGTCATGGCAAACAATGTAGTACTTATCTGTATTCCTGACATCATCCGCCAATACCCTCAGCCATATTTCGCCCCAGTCAAGAATTGGCGTGAGCCTGTCACTGAAAGTATATGCGGCAGAAATCCCGTGATGGCTTGCCGTCTCTCGCGGATTTACATATATGTCTCTTGCCAACAGCCTTTTTTTCAGTCTTAACATTACATCGGGACGTTTCAGTGTGTTAACTGCGCTACAAGAAAAGAAAGTCCCCTCAGGAATGCTTTTAGGCTCTATGGCCTGCCGCTTGCCGTTAACAACAAAATTATATTCCTTCTTGTTACCGAAGTAGTCGCACACGATATATGTAAGTTTATAAGGACGCTCCTCGTTGAAATTAACAATACCCCTGTTGCCGTCAACAAATACCGCAGGCAGATTAACGCCTTTGTCAAGGAAAGACTTCATAAACCACATACGGTTTTCCATGTAATAATCAAAGTCGCCCCATGAATTTACCATCCTGTGTGTATTAACCGGAATACGGTTCACATTACTTTTGAACACGGTGTGACCATCGACAACAAGTGCCGAGTATCTTATGCCGAGACGGTTCCAACTGCCTTCCATGCGGTCCTCTGCATGAAATGCGAAGCCCACCCTGCCCCATGCTGTCATTTCAGGCATATTGCCGGACATCCCGTGCCTCTGCTGCCGGCTGCTGCCACAGAACACGCCCTCCCCAGCAACCGGCATTGCCATCATGGCATCAACGGTGGGTGCGGTTTTGTCAATGACATACTTCCCGATGAAATCGAGTGGGTCGAGCGCGTCCCAAGTGCTGGTTTCGTGAACCTCAAGGTGAAGATGCGGCGCCGCACTCGCCCCGGAATTACCGCTTACGGCAATCAGCTGCCCTTCTGCAACGGGAAAATCCGTAGGACGCAACACCACGTCCGCAACATATTGCTGGTGTGCATATTGCCATTTCCTTACCATTGCCGCTATCTGCGGCGTGAAGCGCTGCAAATGGCAATACATGCTTGTATAACCATTCGGGTGCCTGACGTAAACGGCATTGCCGAAGCCACCCTTTCCCACCGTGACACGGCAGACATACCCATCTGCTATCGAGAAAATGGGTTTGCCCTCCACTTGTCCAGTCTTTATGTCGCATCCTGCATGGAAATGGTTGGGACGTGGCTCGCCGAAGTTTCCTGCCAGAATGATGCCATGATGGACAGGCTGAGAGAATGTCAGCACAGCACTCAGCAACAAAGATGTCAACATGCCTTGAAACTCATGTCGAGCCCTTTCACGGAATGTGTCAACGCGCCTACCGACACGAAATCCACACCACAATCCGCATAGTCGCGTATGGTTTCCAATGTTATACCGCCGCTCGACTCCGTTTCATACTTGCCTCCGATAACACATACTGCTTTCTTCGTGTCTGCAACACTGAAGTTGTCCAGCATTATCCTGTCAACACCTCCATGCTCCATCACTTGGTGCAACTCGTCGAACGAGCGCACCTCTATCTCTATCTTCAGTTTCAGTCCCTTTTCTTCAAGATATTCGTGACAGCGGTTTATTGCATTGCTTATTCCTCCGGAAAAATCGATATGGTTGTCCTTCAGGAGTATCATGTCAAAAAGTCCGATGCGGTGGTTGACACCCCCGCCAATCTTTACAGCCTGCTTCTCAAGCATCCTCATACCCGGCGTTGTCTTGCGGGTGTCAAGCACCCGGGTCTTGGTGCCCCTGAGTTTTTCCACATAGACATTTGTCATTGTGGCGATGCCGCTCATTCTCTGCATTATGTTAAGCATCAACCGCTCCGTCTGGAGCAGCGAGCGCGTCTTGCCGCTTACAATCATAGCCACATCACCTTTTTTCACCCTCGAGCCATCGTGCATAAGCACTTCCACCTTCATGGTGGGATCGAAGCGCGCGAACACCTTCTTTGCGACTTCGATTCCTGCAAGTATTCCGTCTTCCTTTATCAGGAGTTTGCTGCTGCCGGTGGCATCTTCAGGGATGCAACACAGCGTTGTGTGATCCCCGTCGCCAATATCCTCCGAGAACGCCAAGTCAATCAGCCTGTCTTCCAATTCCTCTACCGATAACATGCCAGTGAATTTTATAGTTGACTTTTTAATCCTTGAACAAATAAACGCCTATGCCGAGACGCGCTCCGAACTTGCTGTAATCCGAGTGCCGGCGGAACGACTGGTCATAATACAATGACGGCTCTATTGTAACGGTGCGGCTCACGAAGAAGGCATACCCCACTTCTATTCCCGGCATGATGTCGTTATAATTGTGATTGGCATGAAGCAATTTCACATTGGCGCCAAGATACAGGCCGTTCTGGATTATATAGTATCGCCCTCCTGCGCCAATAGTGAAATCCGTCGGCGCGTCATCCCTGCCTGTATAATCCACAGCAGCACTCGCCTTCAGCATGACATTGTCCATGATTAAATACCCTCCCTGCGCTTCCAGGCCGAAATGGAATTTGTCCAGGCCACTGTAGCTCATGTCGATTCCCGTCAGTGAAGCGCCGAGATAAATCTTGCCTTTTTCAAACTGTGCATTGGCTGACAACGAAACAACCAAAGCAATGATGAACATTGTTATTTTCTTCATACCATCAATTTTTTATTCATTTTTTCAATTCAGGTTTATTCGCATTCGCCCTAATGTTTTTCCAATAAAAGAACCACGCGAACGATATTATCAGTATAGCGCCTGCAGAGCCATAGCCATATTCCATCGACATGCCAAAGCCATTATTGGAAACGATGATAAAGGTCGTGCAAACAATAGTCATAAACACTGCGGGGATAAGGGTAATCATGTATGGTTTCTTCTCACGGACAAGATATACCGTGATCGCCCACAACGTGAAAACAGACAATGTCTGGTTGCTCCAACCGAAATATTGCCATATAGTGTTGAACCCGTCTGGATTATTTACCTGCCAAAAGAGGAACGCTATCGATGCCGCGAACAAAGGCACTGCAACAATAAGGCGTTTTGTCATTGACCGCTGTTCCAGATGGATGAACTCAGCAATTATCAGACGCGCGCTACGGAATGCCGTGTCACCACTTGTTATCGGCGCGGCAACCACACCGAGCAGGGCAAGTATTCCACCGAACACACCGAGCCATCCGTTGCACACGAGTTTTACAACAGTGGGTGCGTCGAAGAACTGTATCAGGGTCTTTCCACTTTGCTCATATTGCATCACCAGGTCTGCCGGGGCAACGTCCTTCCAGCCATCGTAGAAAAAGAAATAGGAGGAAACAGTCGCCCATATCAGAGCCACGATGCCCTCTGTTATCATCGCTCCGTAAAACACCGGCCGGCCCATCTTCTCATTCTTGACGCAACGGGCCATCAGTGGACTTTGTGTGCCGTGGAAACCGCTTATCGCGCCACAGGCTATGGTTATGAACAGTGCCGGGAATATCGTGCCTTTCATTCCGAATTTATCCGCGCCGAGATTTCCCATGCCGTCCCATATCTCAGGCAACTGCGGGTTCTTGACAAACAGTCCCACCATGAGTGCGGTTGCCATGAAAATGAGTGAGAATGCAAACAATGGGTATATCCTGCCTATAATCTTGTCAATCGGAAGAAGCGTTGCAATGACATAATAGACAAAGATTATTAGAATCCACACAAGCTTGCCAGCCCAGATGTCACCAAGGATTATGGCAGGGCTGTATACAAAGACCACGCCCACCATTATAAGCAGGAAAACACTGAAGACAAGCATCACCTTCTTGACATTGTTGCCAAGGAATATGCCAACAAGCCCTGGCAGACCGCAGCCATTGTTACGCATAGATAGCATTCCCGAAAAATAATCGTGCGTGGCTCCGGCAAAGATGCATCCCAGCACAATCCACAGATATGCCGATGTGCCGAACCACATTCCCATTATTGCGCCGAACACCGGGCCAGTCCCGGCGATGTTGAGGAATTGAATCATAAACACCTTCCATGTTGGAAGAGCGACGAAATCCACTCCGTCGTTTATTTTCACGGCAGGAGTATTCCTGTCATCAGGAGAGAAAACCCTCTCGACCAACTTACCATATATGAAATACCCCAAAATGAGTATCACAAGGCTTATAACAAAAGTAATCATTGCGTGTTTACAACTCCTTTATTTATTAAAAACTGAGTGCAAAGATACTATTTTTTATCAAACATGCAAAGGATTGCCGGAAATATCGCTAACTTTGCAAACGATTATGAAAACGAAGATTACAATTCTGTGCATGGCTTTGATCCTTTCATTGACGGCAGGCGCGCAGAACAAGATGAACATAAACTACGGCGGGACACCGAAAAGGGAGGTCAGGGCGGTGTGGCTTGCCACGGTGGAAAGCCTTGACTGGCCGATGGTCAAAGCCAACTCTCCTGAAAACATAAAGAGGCAGCAGAATGAACTGACGGACATCCTTGACAAACTGCAGAGAGCCGGCGTAAACCTCGTGCTGATGCAGTCTAGGGTAAGGGCATCCACGATATACCAGAGCGACATAGAGCCATGGGATAAAAACCTTACAGGCACTCCAGGCAAATATCCGGGATACGACCCTCTGCAATTCGCCATCGAGCAATGTCACGCAAGGGGGATGCAAATCCATTCGTGGGTAGTAACATTGCCTATAGGCCCGTGGAACTCATACGCGGCAAAAAGGATGCGGGAGAAATATCCGGAACTGCTGCGAAGGATAGGCAAGGACGGATACATAGACCCAGAAAACACTGGCACTGCAGCATATATTGCCGCTATCTGCGCCGAGATAGTGAGGAAATATGATGTTGACGGAATACACCTCGACTACATAAGATACCCTGATGCCTGGAAGATGCCGGCAAACAGAGCGAGATGCCGTGAGAACATAACTCGTATCGTAAGGGCGGTAAACATGGCGATAAAACAGGAAAAGCCGTGGGTCATGCTAAGTTGCTCACCAGTGGGCAAGCATGATGACCTTACAAGGTTCAGCAGCAGGGGATGGAACGCGCGAACAGCCGTGGCGCAGGATGCGCAGCAATGGCTGAAAGAGGGACTGATGGACGCGGAATTTCCCATGATTTATTTCCGTGGAGACAACTTCTATCCTTTCGCACTCGACTGGCAGGAGAACGCGAACGGTAGGATCATTGCGCCGGGCCTCGGCATATACTTCATGCACCCGTCTGAAGGGCGATGGAACTTGACAGACGTTCAGAGGCAAATGAATTACCTGCGGCAGATAGGACTCGGACATACTTATTTCAGAAGCAAGTTCTTCACAGAGAACACAAAAGGGCTATACGACTTCACTGTCAACGAGTTCGACCGTTTCCTTGCGGTTGTTCCTGCAATGTCGTGGCTTAACAAGACACCACCGACCTCACCATCGGGACTTGCCGTAAAATATGAAACAGGCAGGCAGTTGCTGACATGGAATGCCGCAAGAAGCAGAAACGAAAGCCCAGACGTGTCATACAACATTTACGCATCGCGCGGAGAAAACGTTGATGTAAACGACCCAAGAAACCTCATCGCGCAGTTGGTAAGAGGCACGTCACTGACAATAGACACGAAAGTACCGTTCAATTATGCAGTGTGCGCAATAGACCGGTTCGGGAACGAGAGCGAGCCTGCAAGGACTGGCGCAAGCAAGAAAAGCGACATGCCAACATGTCTCATTGAAAATGACGGGAAAACAATGAGGCTGCCACCACGCCCGAACACGCTCGATGCAGAGTTTGTCATATTCAAATCGCTTGCAGGCACACCCGTTGCCACACGTATGTATTGTGGTGACGAAATCGACATATCCACCCTGCCCTATGGCTTTTACTCCGTCCACTCCCTCGGAAGGAAGGGAAGGACGCACCGCCTCGGCTGGATAAAGAAGGAAACGGAAATGGGGAAATCTCTTCCCCTTTTATGAAAACGAGAAAAATGTTAAGCAAGAACACTGTAAAATTCATTCACTCTCTTGAAATGAAGAAATTCAGGACAAGGGAAAGAGCATTCGTGGCAGAAGGCCCGAAAGTCGTGGGGGATTTGATGAAGGTGACAAAACCAATGAAATTGTTTGCCACAAAAGAGTGGATCGGCGGAAATAATTCCTTGAGTGAGGCAGACTATGTTCAGACGGTTACAGAACACGAACTGTCACAATTTAGTTTCTTGAAACATCCCCAACACGTGCTGGCTGTTTTTCCAATACCAGACACCAATGAGCCAAGCAATTACACAGACCTGCTTAAAGGCAGGCTGACACTCGCGCTCGACTCCGTTCAGGATCCGGGAAACCTCGGGACAATAATAAGAATTGCTGACTGGTTCGGCATCGAGACAATACTTTGCAGCAACGAAACGGCCGATGTGTATAACCCGAAAGTGGTTCAGGCCACCATGGGCAGCATTGCAAGGGTAAAAGTGATATACACCAACCTTGCAACAGCACTTGCCGGGATAGGAAACGGAATTAATATCTACGGCACGTTCCTCGACGGCGAGAACATATACGTCAGCAAATTGCCAAACGAGGGCGTGATAGTGATGGGCAATGAGGGGAAAGGCATATCGGATGAAGTGGCCGACATGGTGACAAACAGGATACTGATACCCAACTACCCTGAAGGGCGTGAGACAGCCGACTCGCTTAACGTTGCCATAGCCACCGCAATCACCTGTGCCGAGTTCAGGCGCACGGCGTGGGCAGGCCAAATAAAAAATACTTAAAAAACACAGTATATCAGAATTTATTGCTACCTTTGCAGAAATTCCTGAAAGGAAACACATATATAAAATAATACATTAAACAGAAAGTTGTATCACATGAATGCCTTGGAACTAAGCGAACAGGAAATAGGAAGGCGGCAGAGCCTAAAGGAATTGAGAGAAATGGGCATCAACCCATATCCTGCGGCAGAATACCCCACCAACGCCTTCAGCACAGACATAAAGAAGGAATTCAGCGAAAAAGAAGAGCAACGGGAGGTTTGCATCGCAGGACGTATTATGAGCGTGCGCGTCATGGGGAAAGCCTCCTTTGCAGAGTTGCAGGACTCCAAGGGAAGAATACAGATTTACATAACGCGCGACGAAATATGCCCCGGCGAAAACAAGGACTTGTACAACAAAGTGTTCAAGAAACTTCTCGACATAGGGGATTTCATAGGCGTCAGGGGCTTCGTGTTCAGGACACAGATGGGGGAAATATCCGTACATGCAAAGGAACTGACGCTTCTCAGCAAGAGCCTGAAACCCCTGCCGATAGTGAAATACAAGGACGGGGTGGCATACGACAAGTTCGATGACCCGGAACTGCGCTACAGGCAGCGGTATGTTGACCTCATTGTGAACGATGGTGTTAAGGACACGTTCCTGCAAAGGGCGACGGTGCTGCGAACGATGAGGCACATACTCGACGATAACGGATACACGGAAGTGGAGACCCCCACACTGCAGATGATTGCCGGAGGAGCATCGGCGCGCCCGTTCGTAACGCATTTCAATGCGCTGAACCAAGACATGTTCATGCGTATTGCAACGGAACTGTACCTGAAACGACTTATCGTCGGAGGATTCGAGGGTGTCTATGAAATAGGCAAGAACTTCCGCAACGAGGGCATGGACCGTAACCACAACCCGGAGTTCACGTGCATGGAACTGTATGTGCAGTATAAGGACTACAACTGGATGATGTCGTTCACCGAGAAACTGCTCGAGAGAATCTGCATCGCCGTGAACGGCAAGCCGGAGCGCGAGATAGACGGCAAGGTCATTTCATTCAAGGCCCCATACCGGCGACTGCCGATACTCGATGCCATAAAAGAGAAAACCGGGTTCGACGTAGAGGGAAAGAACGAGGAGGAAATCCGCGCCTTCTGCAAGGAGAAAGGCATGGAAGTTGACGAATCAATGGGAAAGGGCAAACTCATCGACGAACTGTTCGGGGAATTCTGCGAAGGAACATACATTCAGCCGACATTCATAACAGACTATCCGGTGGAGATGTCACCGCTGACAAAGATGCACCGGTCAAAGCCCGGGCTGACGGAGCGGTTTGAACTCATGGTCAACGGGAAGGAGCTTGCGAACGCTTATTCTGAACTCAACGACCCTATTGACCAGGAAGAACGCTTCATTGAGCAAATGAGACTTGCGGACAAAGGAGACGACGAGGCAATGGTAATAGACAAGGATTTCCTCAGGGCATTGCAATATGGAATGCCGCCCACTTCAGGCATTGGCATTGGCATAGACAGACTCGTGATGCTGATGACCGGCAAGACTTTCATACAGGAAGTCCTATTCTTCCCGCAGATGAAGCCGGAGAAGAAAATACCACAGGACAACGAGGAGGAATGGGGCAAGATAGGAGTTGCCCCGGAATGGGTGCCAGTGCTGCGAAAGGCTGGGTTCAACCTCGTAACGAATATAAAGGACGAAAAGGCGCAGGGCCTGCAACAAAAAATTGGCGACATAGTGAAGAGATACAAACTCGACATGAAGAAACCGTCTGTGGATGACATACAACAGTGGATTGACAAAATCAACAAATGAAAATCGGCGACAGGCAATGCACGGCACACCATTCCAACGCTTGCAACGCGAACCGTGAATTGCCTGCGCTAAACCTTAAATCCTTGAACAATAAATCATTACACTATGTTTGACTGTGGGAGAATTGCAATAATTGGCGGTGGAAGCTGGGCAACGGCAATAGCAAAGATTGTTGTCGTGAAAACACATCACATAGGATGGTATATGAGACGGGACGACCGCATTGAGGACTTCCGCAGACTTGGTCATAACCCTGCCTATCTCGTGAGCCTGCGATTTGACATAAACGAAATAGATTTCTCGAGCGACATAAACTATATCGTGGAAAATTATGACACCCTGATTTTCGTAACGCCGTCGCCGTACTTGAAAAATCACCTCAGGAAACTGAAAACAAGGATAAAGGACAAATTCGTAATCACGGCGATAAAAGGTATCGTACCAGACGAGAACCTCGTCTGCTCGGAATATTTCCACAACGTTTATGACGTGCCGCATGAAAATCTCGCATGTATAGGCGGACCGTCGCACGCGGAGGAGGTGGCACTGGAACGTCTATCATACCTTACAATCGGCTGCGTTAACACGGAAAAGGCAAAGGCATTTGCAGAACTCATAGCAAGCGACTACATAAAGACAAAGACATCGACAGACGTTATAGGAATTGAGTATGCGTCTGTACTTAAGAATGTGTATGCCATCGCAGCAGGTATTTGCAGCGGACTGAAATATGGCGACAACTTCCAGTCGGTGCTTATGTCAAACGCCGTGCAGGAGATGAACCGCTTTGTCACGGCTGTAAACCCAATAGAAAGAGCCATCATAGACTCCGTGTATATGGGCGACCTGCTTGTCACGGGATATTCAAATTTCTCACGCAACCGCACGTTCGGAACGATGATCGGCAAGGGCTACAGCGTGAAGTCGGCCCAGATAGAAATGGAAATGATTGCCGAGGGCTATTTCGGGACAAAGTGCATGAAGGAAATCAACCGTCACATGCACGTCAACATGCCTATACTCGATGCCGTATATAATATATTGTATGAGCGCATCAGCCCGCAGATAGAAATAAAGTTGCTCACTGACAGTTTCAGATAACACAGCGCACAACTCACAACATTTTTATTTTGCTCATACGCCTGATGGGCTGCCAGCACATCACATGATGCTTGCCAGACACCGGGCAGGCATGCCATACGACACAGGCAATAAAGTAAATACGCCGTGTTTGGTCGGTAAATACGCCGTGTTTGGTCAGTAAATACGCCGTGTTTGGTCAGTAAACACGCCGTGTTTGGTGTTCTGAAAGACACAAATTGAATTGATATTCACAACAACCCATAATGCCGCTTACCAACACCAGGAAATGTGCCATAACCTATCCCACACAATAAGAGACCTCTGCAAAACTTTTAGTTTAGAAATTTGCTTATATAATTATTTTTTCGTACCTTTATCGTATGAAACAGCAACTCTCCTCTCTCAGCTTTG
>URLI01000027.1 GCA_900548585.1 uncultured Prevotella sp.
ATACAGAAAGAGGGTGCGCCATAAATGACCATAGTCAATTATGACACACCCTCATTTGGTGTTGTGAATGCCCGCTGATAGCAAATGTGCTTGCGATTGGCTGCACACAAGGATGCAAAAATGGCGGAATTGCATAGCAAAACCGCCGAATTTGAAAAGTAAAACCGCCGAATTTACCGTACAAAACCGCTGAATTTGCAGCACAAAACCGCCGAATTTGCAGCACAGTTAAGCACAAACGGCAAAATCACTCGCGTCTTACGCCCATTATTTTTGGCATTCTGCTCCTGATGAAAACTCTTAGTATCATGCTTTGTGCCAAATCTTTACGGCATATACATGCCACGTAACATCTATCTGTTCAGCACCTTTGCGGTCTTCACCGTGCCGTCTGCCATGCGTGTTCTCTTTATCAGGATACCCTTTGTCGCGGCATTTGCCCTGCGTCCCTGCATGTCGTAGTAAACAACATCGGCGACTTCTGTTCCGACTTCATCGATACCAGACACACCCGGATGTATGAACATCCAGCGGATCGGTGTCTCGTTGGTCTCGTCGCCGCCAGTGTAAATCGCCTTCACACCAATGCGTTTCCACGTTGCCATATCGTAAGCGTTGAGTAACACAGTGTGATATTCTCCTTTGTGTGAAATGCGTCCGTTGTAAGAACGGAAGCCGTATGGTATGATTGTCATGTCACTGTCGAGATCATAGAAATATGACTTGAACTCGTATGGAGTTTCCTTGCCATCACCCTTGTCAACAAACAATTCGTAACTAAGTTTGCTCGTCATAAGGAACTCATCCTCGTCAACATAAGGATAAACATAGAACGATACAGAGTATTCGCCCCATGCGTTCATATCGAAAGAGTCCATTTTTGGGAATTCTGGCATTTTTGGCCCGTCATCAATCAGCGTTATCTCTGCGTCCTCATAGTTGTCGCAGGTCGTCAGACCGGTCTCGTTGGCCTCACCGGCATATTCCACTTTATATGTCCATGTGGTATAGATCTCATCATCGGGGTTATACTCAAAATCGACATCTCCTTCGGGGTTGAAATAATAGTGCTGCACCTCCCTTGTTTCTGGCACGACATATTCTCCCAAATACTTGTCGCCCTTTACTGTCACGACGTTGTCCTTGACAGTCCCTTTTACCCATGTGTCTGGGAAACGGCTTGCCAGTCCGCTGATATAAACGTTTTCGCCGTCAACGGCAACCTTTGCGTTGCGGAAGACATTCTCATTGTAATTGTCCAAGTTTTCCACGTTGAGCATATATTCCTTTGCAACGACACCTGCGGGCAGCGTGTCCGGCTCCTCCAGACTGTGCCAACCGACAGCGCTCTGGCGTGACTCGCCACCACCTTTGTATATCGCCTTCACTCCGATGCGTGTCCAGTCTGAGTAATCCATCAGCAAGTCGATGTCGCAGGTGTAAATGTTCTTGTTGTCAGAATACAGGTATGGTATCTCCGTCATGTCCTCCTCAATCGCAGTGTAGTCACTCTTCTTCAGCGTACAGGGAGACATTTCATGGTGTTTGTCGGAATAGATAATGAAACTCAATTTCGACGCGTCCATAGCATTTCCGTTCGTGTCAACAAGAGGTATGGTGAAAAGCAACCTTGTGGGATCACCTATCCTGCTGACGAAAATCCGGTCAATGTGCGGCGTGGATGGTATGCCAACAGTCTCGTTGACCTTCAGGAACTTAGCGTTTGACAATGTCTCAAACGGAGACAGTGTCTCGTCGTTGTCATTGATGAGAATAACCTGGTCGGTTGACATTGTTTTCTTTTCTGCGTCATAGTCAAACACGACGTCACAAAGTTTTTTTGTTATGGGGTCAAAGCCTTCGAAATACATGCTGAAGACTCCTCTCGCCTTACCAAAGAACTGACCTCTGCCAAACATGATCTTGTTTCCGTTGACCTTTCCCTTTATCCACGAATCGGGCATGTCGGGACACAAGCCCTGCACATACACGTCGTTTCCACTGAAACCAACAGAGAGCAAACCGCTGATGATGTTGTCGTCAATTCCGCTCGCCATAAGCACATAATCCTCACACTGCAAGTCTTCCGGAGGTGTAACCACCGTTGCGGCATTGCGCGGGGCCTGCCCGTCAACTGTCGTTCCCACTGTGTTCCCTGCATCCTGTGCGCCGGAACGTGGACAATTCTTCAAGGCATCTGCCGATGGTGACATTTTCCCGGCAAACGGACTCTGCGCGAATACTGCGGCACAGAACAGTGCGGCGGCAAACGTAAGTAAAATTTTTTTCATAAGCATTTTGTTAACTATAAGCATTGTTATTTATATTTGAAGAAACGCTCGATGTCGTTTCTGCCTGCGAACTTACAATTTTTTTTTGAATTAAGGGCAAAAAGATGAATTGTTTTAAGTATTTTATTCATCAACTCATAATTGGAACAAGCCATCTTGTCATGGCATATCCGCCTCCGATGAGCCACACATAGATCAACGCTGCCAGAATGAACGGCTTTGCGCCGGCCTTCTTGAACTTGTCTATGCTCGTCTCCGCGCCCAAAGCGGTCATTGCCATCGTGAGAAGGAATGTGTCGAGAGTGTTTATGGAGCTCACCACTGCCTCAGGCAGGAGGCTGAGGGAGTTGAGGCCTATCACCACCAGGAACATCACGGCAAACCACGGTATCGTTATCTTGCTCTTGCCACTCAGCCCTCCTTCGGCACGCTGCCGCACGGAGTGTGCCACGAAAAACGCTATCACGAGTAGCACCGGCACGAGCATCATAACGCGGATCATCTTTACGATTATCGCGATGCCCGCTATCTCCTGTCCCATGGCGTTGCCGGCACCCACGACGTGAGCCACCTCATGCACGGTGCCACCGGTGAAAATGCCCATCTCGTTGACAGGCAGGCTGAATATGCCGGCGCGGTAGAGTATGGGATAGATGAACATCGACAGCGTGCCGAAAATGACCACAGTTGACACAGCCACCGCCGTCTTGTATGGCTTGGCGTGTATCGCGCCCTCGCAGCCGAGGACTGCCGCAGCACCGCAGATAGCACTGCCGCAGGACGTGAGCAGGGCTATCGAGCGGTCCATGCGGAGCAGTTTGCCGATGAAAAGCCCCAAGAGTATGGTCAGCGTTACGACCAATGCGTCAATGATAATTGCGGAGAGTCCCACCGCCGTGACATCCTGAAACGTCAGCCTGAAACCATAGAGGATTATACCTATGCGCAATATCCGCTTTGAGCAGAACGCTATTCCCGGCACCCATGTGTCTGGCAGGTTGTTGCGCAGGCTGTTGGCATAAATCATACCGAGGATAATACCTACGATCATTGGGGAAAAAGAGATGGCTTTGACAAAATCCATCTCGCCGATGTAAAATGCCGCACATGCAAACAGCGTCATCAACAGCACGCCGTGGAGCATGGAACTTCTTTCTTTACTTAACATTGTATTGCTTTTTAAAAGTTATTCAATAATTTTCACCCCTGCATAAACCGCCATCATGCCGGCAATGACGCTTATGCCGACATGCGCGGCAGAAAGCAACGCATCGCCGGCGCGCATCATCTGGAAAGACTCGCACGCAAAAGTGCTGAAAGTGGTGAAGCCTCCGCAGAAACCGGTGACGAGCAGCAATTTCATGTCATCAGACAATATGCCGCGCCCGACTATGCCCGTGAGCAGCCCAATGAGCAATGAACCGATGACATTCACCGCGAAGGTGCCCCATGGGAAATCCCCGGAAAACCACCTCGAAACAAGATAGCGTGCCACCGAACCTGTCGCGCCGCCGATTGCTACAAACAAAACACCTCTCATCGTAACTTAATATAATTTATGTTCTAAAAAACTATTGCCGTGTCAACGTCAACGCCAGCGCGCGGCATAACAGGCATCAGAACTCGCTCGTGAAATGAAACTTTATGTTCTTGAAGTCCTCCTGCGCCATCTGCAGGACATAACTGCTGTCGGCGAGGAACACATCACGCCCCTCATTGTCGTGTGCCATGTACTGGTATTTGCGCTTCTTGAAGTTTTCGAGCTCTGTCTCGTCTTCGCTTTCTATCCAACATGCCTTGTAGAGATGAACCGGCTCCCAGCGGCACTTGGCGCTGTACTCGTTCTCGAGGCGATACTGTATCACCTCGAACTGCAGTTGCCCGACGGTGCCGATGATTTTCCTCCCGTTGAACTGGTTTACGAAAAGCTGCGCCACGCCCTCGTCCATCAGCTGGTCTATGCCCTTTGCCAGTTGCTTGGACTTCATCGGGTCGTCGTTCTCGATATACTTGAACATCTCTGGCGAGAACGACGGCAACCCACGGAAATGCAGTTGCTCGCCCTCCGTCAGCGTGTCGCCAATCTTGAATATGCCGTTGTCCGGCAGTCCCACGATGTCCCCCGGCCACGCCTCGTCGATGGTGCTCTTGCGCTGTGCCATGAACTGCGTTGGCGAAGAAAAGCGCACCGTCTTGCCCAGACGCACATGCAGGTATGGCTGGTTGCGGACGAACTTGCCGCTGCAAACCTTGCAGAATGCGATGCACGAGCGGTGGTTGGGGTCGATGTTTGCCGTTATCTTGAATATGAAGCCTGTGAACTTCTTCTCTTCCGGACGAACGACACGCTCAACGGCTTTTGTCTCCCTGGGACTTGGTGCTATCTCCACGAAGCAGTCGAGCAGTTCCTGAACGCCGAAGTTGTTAAGTGCCGAGCCGAAGAACACCGGAGCGACCTCTGCCGAACGGTATGTCTCCACGTCGAACATGGGGTAAACTCCGTCAACGAGTTCCAGGTCATCGCGCAGCCTCCCGGCATTTTGCTCGCCGACGAAACCGGCAAGCGTCGTGGCATCATCTATGTCAACCTCCATCTTTTCGGTGACGCGCTGCTTGTCGGGCGTGAACAGGTTGAGCTTGTTCTCGTATATGTTATACACGCCCTTGAACTTCGCGCCCTGGTTGATTGGCCACGACAGCGGGCGCACCTTTATCTCCAGTTCCTTTTCCAGTTCGTCGAGCAGGTCGAACGGGTCGCGTCCCTCGCGGTCCATCTTGTTTATGAATATGATGACCGGCGTGTTCCGCATACGGCACACGTTCATAAGTTTGCGTGTCTGCGCCTCCACTCCCTTCGCGCTGTCAACCACTATTATCGCCGAGTCAACGGCAGTCAGCGTGCGGTAGGTGTCTTCGGCAAAGTCCTGGTGTCCCGGCGTGTCGAGTATGTTCACCTTGTATGCCTCCCCGGTCTTTCCCGATGGCGGCAGGTAATCGAACTCCATCACTGATGTGGAGACCGAAATACCACGCTGCTTCTCTATGTCCATCCAGTCGCTGGTGGCGGTTTTCCTTATCTTGTTGCTCTTCACGGCGCCCGCCACCTGTATCTGCCCGCCGAAGAGCAGGAACTTCTCGGTGAGTGTTGTCTTTCCCGCGTCGGGGTGCGATATTATCGCGAACGTCCTCCTCCTGTCTATCTCTGTCATCTTCATGTTTCCAACCGGGTATTTTTCATACGTTCTGGATAGCCTTCAACTCGCGTATGCAGTCTACGAGCGAGTCCTCCCAGTAAGGCACTTCTATGCCGTAAGTGTTCTTTATCTTAGTCTTGTCGAGCACCGAATACGCCGGTCGTCTTGCTGGCGTTGGGTATTCGGCAGTGTGTATCGGCATCACTCTGCACGATGTTATGCCGGCGATACGGTGTATCGCCTTCGTGAAATCGTACCACGAGATGACACCCTCGTTCGAGAAATGGTATGTCCCCGGCAGGATGCCCTTCGTTATCGCCGTCATTATAACACCTGCGAGGTCGCGCGCATAGGTGGGAGTGCCAATCTGGTCGAATATCACGCCGAGGCTTTTCTTTTCCTTGCCGAGCCTCATCATTGTCTTGACGAAATTGCCGCCATGTACGGAGTAGAGCCATGCCGTACGGATTATCATCGCCTTTCGGCAAGCCTTCGCGACAGCTTTTTCCCCGTCAAGCTTCGTTGTGCCATACACACTGTCGGGCGCCGGCGTGTCGGTCTCGACGTATGGTGTGTGTTTCGTACCGTCGAAAACATAGTCAGTGCTTATCTGTATCATCCATCCACCGCGTTTCTCCACGGCCTCCGCGAGGAATGCCGGGGACTCGGTGTTGAGCAGCCGGCAAACTCCCGCGTTGCTCTCCGCCTTGTCAACAGCGGTGTATGCCGCGCAGTTCACTATCCCGTCTATGCTTTTTTCCTGCACCATTCTCTCTATCGCGGCGCGGTCTGTTATGTCAAGTTCCGCCACGTCGGTGTTTATCCAATCATGCTCTGTGTGCATTGCCTCGAGGCGTTGTATCTCGCGCCCCAGTTGCCCGTTGCAACCTGTAACAAGTATATTCATATTTAATATGTCGATTACCGTTTGTTATTCAATATGTTCAATCGCCAAAGTCCAGTCCTTCCTCCCTGTCTTTCTTGTAATAGTCAGAGAGCATTCCTATGAACGTCGTTATCTCCTTTATGGCATTTAGCGTGTTCTGGCTAATCTCCTTCTTCTGCAGCCGCAGGATCATTGTCCCGTACAGTGCGTTGAAGCATGTCTCTATCTCGTCCTCCCCGTTTTCATTTGCGTCAGGCTGTCCTGGCCTTGCCGTGACGCCGCGCCTTCGCAGTTCCACTATGAACGGCAGCACCTTGTAATACTCCGACGTGTAGAACGGGAACTTGGGACTCTCGAGCAGTTGCCTGTGCAGGTCGGTGAGCTGCATCATCACCACTTTGTTTATCTGCAGATGTCCCTTCTCCCGGCAGCCTTCCTGGTTTATCATCCTTATCAGGTCACCATACCAGTCGGTAAGTTCCTCCCGCTTACCTTCATCGTAGTCGAACTGCGATATGTAGTCACGGCGCAATGTCGTAAGCGAGCAGCCGTATGCGCGTATGATGTCCTCCACCTGCCACATGTAAAGCAGGTACTCTGCGATGTTATCCTTTCTTAACCGTCTGGAAATAAACATTTTTACACAACGAATTTATATCAAACAATGTATCATCGTCAATCTATGCCAGCATAACTTGCGTCCACGGCTTGCAGCGTTCAGTACAACTGATATATGTTGAAAACCGTTCCCAGCAATATAAGTATTGAAAAGATTATCACGGCAGCCCCAATGACGCGGTTTATTATTACTATTCCGCCGGTGGTGAAATTGCCACGTATCTTGTCTATCAGCCACGTCAGGCCGAACCACCACACCAATGCTCCTATGACGATGCTGGCATATCCCACGCACATCTCGAGCGGATGGTTTGGCACGACGAACGCCAACTGCGCATAACAGCCCATGAACAAGAATACTATCAGTGGGTTGGAGAAGGTGACAAGGAACGCCGTCACCCCGTTATGCACAAGCGTCCCATTGCTTTTTCCGCTTTTGCGCATCTTCTTTGTAGGGTTGCTCCTGAAACAATATATGCCGAAAAAGAGTAGCATCACGCTGCCGCTTATCTGCAATATGAAAAGATTGTGGCCCTTTTCGATGAACTCCATAACGAAACTCATGCCAAGACCGGTGATTACCGCGTAGATTATATCGCTTACCGATGCGCCAATGCCTGTTACAAATCCGTACCATCGGCCTTTGTTCAAAGTGCGCTGGATGCAAAGGATGCCGACCGGCCCCATCGGGGCTGATGCCAGGATGCCTATCAGTATTCCCTTGAGCATCAAACTTAATATGTCTATTTGAAAAGGAAATTGCATAACGGCTGCAAAGGTACATATTTTAATTCAGAACTGAAGACTGACAAATGATATTTTTTGAAAAGGCAACCATTTTGGCAGGCAAATAGCAAAAAATATGTTAACCATGATTATTTAACCAACACGCGCCCGTCCTTATTTCCAAATTCTTTACTACCTTTGCCATCTGGAAATGAATTATGGTTAAATCGGATACAATTCTTTATTATGAACTTACAGACAGAAATGAAACCGTATGTCATCGGGTTGGACCTGGGTGGGACCAACTCTGTTTTCGGAATAGTTGACGCAAGGGGCGACATAAAGGCTACGACGGCAATAAAGACACAGGGATACGACTGCGCGGAGGCATACGTTGAGGCCTGCGTGGATGCACTGCAGGTCATAATCGATCAGGTGGGGGGAATCGAACTGATAAAGGCGATGGGCATTGGTGCGCCAAACGCTAACTTCTACAGCGGCTCGATAGAGTTTGCCCCCAACATTGCATGGGCGCACGAGGGGGTTGTCCCACTCGGGAAAATGTTCTCTGAGCGGCTCGGCGGAATACCGGTGGGACTGACCAATGATGCCAACGCCGCCGCCGTGGGCGAGATGATCTACGGCGTGGCACGCGGAATGAAGAACTTCATCGTGATAACGCTCGGCACTGGTGTTGGCTCGGGAATTGTTGTCAACGGACAGGTTGTGTATGGCAGCGACGGCTTCGCAGGTGAGCTGGGACACGTCACGATGGTGCGCGAGAACGGACGCTTGTGCGGCTGCGGCCGCAGGGGATGCCTCGAGGCCTACTGCTCGGCGACGGGTGTGGCACGGTCGGCACGCGAGATTCTCGCAAAGACCGACGAGCCTTCGCTGCTGCGCGAAACAGCACCGGAGGAAATAACATCGCTCGCCGTGTCGCTCGCCGCAGGCAAGGGCGATGCCGTGGCAAGGAGAATCTACGAGTTCACCGGCGAGATGCTCGGGAAAGCGTGTGCCGACTTTGCCACATTCTCAAGCCCGGAGGCGTTCATCTTCTTCGGGGGGGTGACTAAGGCGGGCGAACTGATAATGGAGCCGATACGGCGCGCATACGAAGAGAACGTTATGAGCGTTTTCCGAGGCAAGGCAAAATTCCTCACCAGTTGCTTGGATGGCGCGTCGGCGGCAGTGCTCGGCGCATCGGCAATCGGCTGGGAAATAGGATAAGACCCGGCATACCCGCTCTCATCGGTTGCCACTGTGCCATCATCATCATTAAAAATGATGACCATGCGGACAGGCGTGGCAACCTTTTTTCATGCTTTTAGCAAAGCATTGGCTGTCCGCACCAACACAAAATCACCATTTTTAGGTATTGCGGGAATTTGTCATCCGGAATACCTTTGCACCGAAAAAACATTGTGGTTTGCGAACAACCGCCAATGATTTATTAACATTTATTACGGTATAATTAATAATGAAGAAACAAATCGCCTTTATTTTTGCATGGATACTCACCATGACATGCCTGCCAAACGTGGCAATGGCACAATCGTGTGCGAAAGACAGCACCACCTGTAGGAAAAAAAGCAGGCTGACCCTGGGAGGCTATGGGGAAGCGACCATGAGCCGCTTGTTTTACTCCGACAACATCAACCGTTACAGCAAGGCTGAAAAATACAAGGATGCCAAAAGCAGGGGGCAGATGGATCTGCCACATGTTGTGGTGATGCTCGGCTATGACTTTGGCAAAGGCTGGACGCTGAACTCCGAGATTGAGTTTGAACATGGCGGCACGGAGAGTGCGATGGAGATGGAAGACGAGGAGTTCGGGGAATGGGAAAGCGAGATAGAACGTGGTGGCGAGGTTGCCCTTGAGCAGTTCTGGATTCAGAAATCGTTCTGCGACGAACTCAACATACGTGCCGGCCACGATGTCGTTCCCATCGGATACACGAACGCGCACCACCTGCCAAACGAGTTTTTCACGGTTTACCGCCCCGAGGGCGAAAATCAGATAATGCCTTGCACATGGCACCAGACCGGCATTTCGGTTTGGGGACGGTGGAAATTCCTGCGTTACCAGGCAATGTTCCTGCCGGGTCTCAACTCACTGATGTTCAGCAAAGACCAGTGGGTAAAGAATGGCGCCGCGAGTGCTTTCGAGTTTACTCCTTCCAACAAATACGCGACTGCCTTGCGTCTTGACTTCTATCCTCTGAAAGGGTTGCGCATAGGACTTAGCGGTTATTACGGCGAATCGTTCAACAACACTTTGCAAAGCGACGAGCGCGGCAAGTACAAAGACGTGAAAGGCGCAGTGACCATAGGTGCGGTCGACCTGAGTTACAGCGGCTACGGCTGGCGTGTCCTCGGTAGTTTCGACTATGGACACCTCGGCGACGCAGACATAATATCCACCTACAACCGTTCGCAGAGTTCCTCGTCACCCTACAAGCGCACACTGGTTGGCGACCACGTCCACGCAGTCAACATACAGGCTGGCTACGACGTGATGCGCCTGTTCCCCGGAATGAGCGGCAAACAGCAGCAGCTGTTCATCTTCGGAGCCTACGAGAACTACGACGCCTACAACCCCGTTGCAGGAAACAGCGACTATGAGTGGACCGACAGGCAGCGCGTAGCCATTGGCTTCAACTACCATCCGATGAAGGAAATAGTCGTCAAGGGAGAATACAGCAACCGTTTGCTGAAAAGCAAGTTCAACAACGAGCCAAGCATATCGCTCGGAATCGCATACGCAGGTTTCTTCATTAAATAATCTAAAAAAAAGATTGCAACAAATCAATAACAATAAAAAAACAATCAAGAATGATGAAAAAGTATCTTAACTACACATTTGCGGCATGTCTCGGTTTGATGTTGCCAGCAATGTTCACGGCATGTTCAGACGACAACAACGACGACAATGCTAAAACAGAAGAACAGAAACGATTGGAAGAACGCAACAAGGCATACGCCGACATCGTTGACGCTTTCATCAACAAAACTGTTGTCCCCACTTACGAAAGGATGGCTTTGAGCGCCTCGGAACTGGTGAAGGACCTGCAGACCTACCGCAAGGACCAGACACAGGCAAACCTCAACAAGGCCTGCGAAGACTTCATCACGTCGCGCATGTGGTGGGAACGCAGCGAGGCTTTCCTCTTCGGCGCGGCATCCGACTTCGGCATCGACCCGCACATCGACTCATGGCCGCTCGACCTTCCAGCGTTGCAGAAATACCTCGCCACGGCAACAAACATCGAGGACCTCGACGGGGATGACTACGACATTGCCGCCCGCACCAAACTCGGGCAGGAATTGCTGGGCTACCACGGCGTGGAGTACATACTCTTCGAGAATGGGAAACCGCGCAACGCGGGAAGCATAGAGGACAAATACATCGTTTATGCCATAGCAGTGGCAGGAGACCTTCGCAACAGCTGCTGGCAACTTCTTGCCTCGTGGGCAGGAAAGAAGTATGCGTCAAAACTGGATGCAGACCTGGTCAATCATATCATAGACGATGTGGAGCTCAGCATCACAGTGGGTGGCGGAGAACTTTCATACGGCGAGAACATACTACTCGCAGGCAAACCTGGCTCGCTGTACCGCTCTTGGGTTGACGCATTGCAGGCAATCGTTAACGGATGCAACGGCATCTGCGATGAGGTTGGCTCATCAAAAATAGGCTCGGCGCACACCGGGGAGGACGTCTCATACATCGAGTCGCCATACAGCCAGAGGTCAATCAACGACTTCCACGACAACATCACCTCCGTGGAAAACGTTTACTACGGTGGCATAGAGGGCAACCGTGGGGCATCGATGCACGAATACATGGCAAAGCACAACAAGGGAATGGACATGAAAGTTGTGGGCGCGATAGAAAAGGCAAAGACCGCCATAAAGAACATGAAGGCTCCTTTCGTGCTTAACTACAAAGACGCAAGCTGCAAGGTTGCAATGGATGCCTGCAAGGAACTTGACGAGACGCTCAGTGAATTGAAAAATGAACTGGCGAAATAAAGGTTCAGAACAAGACCACCTTAATGGGTAACGATATTGAGTTTCAGGTGAAAACTGCACCTGAAACTCAATATACATATTTTCAATCAATCATTTAAGTGCAACAATTATGGGAAACAAAATCATCATGTGTAAACACTTCCTGATCATGTCCGCCTTGACTTTTGCCGGCGTGTCGCTCACTTCGTGCCATGACAACGATGTAATCGATAATGGCGGAGGCACGGGCAACAATGAACTTGCAGACGAGTGGTATGCAGGAGGAAAGCTTGGAACGACATTCAATGCCACGGCAAGCGCATACGAGGACCCGACACCTGCCATAGAGGAGGCGGGACTGGAACATCAGTTCAAGATGGGCGAGTTTTTATTTGAGCGTCCGTTCAACTCAAGCACACGCCCGTTCAACGGGCGCGGCCCGCTATACTCACGCCCCTCGTGCGAGAATTGCCACTGCGGCTACGGCCACGGCTGGCGCATTACCGAGTTCGATCCAAGACAATGGGGCAACGCCACGGAACTGGAAATATTCAACGAGAAGGGAGACTTGCTCTCGTTCTTCAGCCCGAAATTCCAAGGGATGCCACCTTTCAAGTCATACCTCGACCCGGCAAAGGTGAAAATAACATGGGTGGAATATACCGACGACTGGGGAAACCAATTCCCCGACGGCGAGCGGTACAGCCTGATCTACCCGGAGGTGGAGATACCTGAGGACGCATATTATGTGAAGCCGTCGCACAACGGCAAGCCTGTTGACGTGAAAGACATACACATCCGCCTAAAGAATGCGATCCCATTCTTCGGCAACGGCCTTATCGGAGCAATCGACGACGACAGCCTCCTGGTGCAGTGGCAGCGCGAGGAAGCACACGCAAAGCTCGACCCCACCATGTTCAAGAACGGCCAATGGGCAGTGATCGACTCCGTTACGATGCGCCCCTTCCGCTTCGGCCACTTCCTGGATCTAAGCACGTTCACATGGGACGTGCAGCACTGGGCCAACTTCAACGTGACGAGACGCGGACACACCACCATCAATGTGACAAAGGAGTACGCCGAAACGGCAAGCAAAGACCCCGCCGTCCAGAAAGAGTTCTACAAGTATTACCCAGAATGGAAGATAACGGGCAATCCTGAAAAGGACATATACAACTATTTCACGAGCGACAAACATCCAGTTGAAATGGAGGACAACGACTACCTCAACTACATGGTCTGGCTGCGCGGACTGGCAGTCCCTGCGGCACGCGACATGGACGACCCCGTCGTGCAGCGCGGCAAGCAACTGTTCTCCGAGATTGGTTGCGCAACGTGTCACCGCCCGATGTGGATAACGGGCAAAGACGAGTTCTCCTATCCCGGCGACCTGAACTTCACGCCAAACGACCCGCGCCTGCCCCACTACCCAAAGCAAAAGATATGGCCTTACACCGACTTGGTCTCGCACAGGCTGTACATGAAGAACGATGTGCGCAAGGGGTGGATTCGCACCCCACCGCTCTGGGGCAAGGGACTGATGAAGATTTGCACCGGCCACGACGACCGTCTGTATGACGCAAGGGCGCGGAACGTGATAGAGGCGATAATGTGGCACGGATGCTCCAAGGAGGGTGGCGTGTCGCACGCACGCTGGACGACAGAGAAGTTCCGCAAGTTGAGCAAGGACGACCGCAACGCCATTGTAAAATTCATTGAGTCAATCTGATGGGGAAACGGTTGGCACAAATATCTTTCGGGCTGCTGGTCCTGACCGTAATGGTCTTGACCGCAGCCTCTTTCATTGAGAAGACAAACGGCACGGAGACCGCACACAAATATATCTATGGCTCACTGCCTTTCGTCGTCATCTGGCTGCTGCTCGCCGTGTCATCACTGGCGGCGGTGACCCGCGCATGGCGCAAGGCGAAGCGGTGGCCCATGCTGATTCTCCACACGTCCCTGGCGGTAATACTGTTGGGCGCGGGCATCACCTTTTTCTTCGGACAGCAAGGAGACCTATATTTATATTACGGCCAGGCGGCAGACAGGTTCACGGCAGCAGACGGCAAACAACAGCCCATGCCTTTCAGCATGGAATTGCGCAAGTTCGACATCGAGTACTATGCCGGGACAGACTCCCCGATGGACTTTGTAAGCAAAGTACGCTTCAGCGACGGCGACGAACAGCGGGTGTCGATGAACAACATTGCGCAAAAGCAGCACTACCGCTTCTACCAAAGCGGCTACGACCTCGAGAACGGTGGCGTGCATCTGTCTGTGTCGCACGACCCCGTCGGCATCGCCGTGACATATTCCGGCTACGCGCTCCTGTTGCTTTCCATCCTGGCATTCCTCATCGACCCGCGCGGAGGGTTCCGCCGGACGCTGCGACGTGTGGCAGGCGGGAGGAGTGCGAAAGCAATGGCCGTAGCGGTGACCTTGTTGATGGTTGCGCCGGTGAAGACGATGTCTTCCACCGACGTCAAACTGCCAAAGACATTGCCGGCGGCACAGGCGGAACACTACGGCGACCTCTACGTTTATCACAGCGGGCGTATATGCCCCATGCAGACACTGGCAAGGGACTTCACGACAAAGCTCTGCGGCAGCGACACCTACCGTGGATATACCGCAGAGCAGGTGCTCATCGGGTGGCTGCTGTTCCCCGCCGACTGGGTGGAACAGCCAATGATAAAGGTGAAAGGCAGCAGTGTGAGGATGGCGCTGAACGCGAAAGGCGGATACGTCTCGTGGATTGACTACATCGGAGGTGAGGGAGATTTCCGTCTTGCACATTTGGTTGACCGGATGAACAAGGGGCTGCTGAGTGGCGGCGAGGCACGCGACGTTGCGGCCGCCTACGAGAAATACAACATCGCCGCATCGCTGATGTCGGGAAAGGCGATAAGGATGTTCCCCGTGAGGGATGGCGGCAAACTGCGGTGGATGGCGCAAGGCGACCGCATGCCGGAAGGAATCCGGCAGGACGAGTGGCTCTTCATAAAACGGTCCACAGACTATGTCATGGAACTCGCATTGGCGAAAGACTACGCCGGAATGGACAACGTTCTCGAAAAGATACGCGAATACCAGCAGAAGAAAGCGGGGGCAGCGTTGCCGACAGCCTCGCGGTTCCGCGCCGAGAAGATATACAACTCGATGCAGTTCTCCCTCCCACTGGCGGTGTTGCTCATCCTGTCTGGAATGTTTTTCTACATATTGGTGGTGAGAAACAGCCTGCGCAACATCAACACACCTAAAATAATCATGCGCTGCGGCCGCCTTGCAATGGCCGTTTCTGCCTGTTTCCTGCTCGTCGCCATGACCCTGAGGGGCTACGTTGGCGGACACCTTCCGCTGTCAAACGGCTTCGAGACGATGCAGCTCATGGCTCTTTGCATACTCGCCATAGCCTTTCCGCTCAGCATACGCATTCCGCTATTCATGCCGTTCGGACTTGTCGCCGGCGGACTGGCAATGACCGTGTCAATGATTGGCGAGGGCAACCCCCAGATAACAACGCTCATGCCTGTCTTGGCCTCGCCATTGCTAAGCATACATGTCACCATAACAATGCTTTCATACTCGCTTTTCACACTACTGTTCTTCAACGGAGTGACGGCACTGTCAATGAGCAGGATGAAAAGCAGCGACGAAGTTGTAGGCCGCCTGACCGACATCAGCCGCCTTATGCTCTACCCTGCCATATTCCTGCTCGCCATCGGGATTTTCACCGGCGCGGTATGGGCAAACATGTCATGGGGCAGATACTGGGGATGGGACCCGAAGGAGACGTGGGCATTGGTCACGATGCTTGTATATTCCATCGCGCTACACGAGAAGTCACTGCCCACATTCCGCCGCCCGGCGTTCTTCAACGCTTACGTCGTGCTGGCTTTCATCACCGTCCTGATGACATATTTCGGTGTAAACTTCCTCCTTGGTGGACTTCACAGCTATGCTTGAAGCACGCCGGCACGTTCAAAACATTTGAAAAGGACATAAATTATGTAATATTCCGCAACGTCATTCGTTAGATATATGATGAGCAACGACGGAACGATTACAAAGCGGAAGGCAAGGCACATCGCAGGGCACATCGCGGCATTTGCGGTGTGCCTCGCCGTGGTGTCGTGCGGTGTGGACAAGGCCGTCAAGAAAGGCGACAAATACTACGCCTTGGGAGAATACTATGACGCAGCGGCACAGTACAAGAAGGCCTACCAGATGACACCGCCGAAGGAACGCGAGGCAAGGGGGCAGCGCGCAAAGCGGCTGGCGGAATGTTACGACCGGATAAACAGCACGCAGAAGGCCATAGCGGCTTACCGCAACGTGATAAGATACAAGCAGGACGACATGCAGACGCACATCGGCCTCGGCAGGAGGTTGCTCGCCGACGGCAACTACAAGGAGGCGGAGAAAGAATTGCAGGCGGTACTGGATTCCGTTCCCGACAACAAACTGGTGCAGGACATGCTCAAAAGCGCGAAGACAGCCGCTGCGGAGAAGAAACGCGGCTCGCGGTACACAGTGAGGAAGATGGACGTGCTGAACTCGCGCAGGGCGGAATACAGCCCGGTGCTTTACGGCGACCAATACGAAAACCTCTACTTCACATCGACGCGCAACGAAGCCGACGGCAACGAACTGAGCGGGATAACAGGCACAAAACCGGCAGACATCTTCATGTCGAAAAAAGACGACAAAGGCAAATGGGGCAAGCCAGAGCCTGTGCAGGGAGGCCTCAACAGCGCGTTCGAGGAAGGGGCTTGCTGCTTCTCAACCGACCAGCGAGTGATGTACCTGACGCAATGCGTAACCGACCCAACATACCCACGGTATGCAACAATAGCGACAAGCAACCGCGCTGATGCGGCATGGGGCAAGCCGGCGGCGCTCAACGTGACGCGCGACACGCTGTCAAACTATGCACACCCCGCCGTGTCGCCAGACGGCAAATGGCTGTATTTCGTGAGCGACATGCCCGGGGGAAAAGGCGGATTAGACATCTGGCGGGCAAGGATAACGCCGGCAGGACTGGGCGGAGCGGAAAATCTCGGAGAGCCTATAAACACACCGGGCAACGAGATGTTCCCGACGTTCCGGCCAAACGGAGACCTGTATTTCTCGTCAGACGGGCATGTGGGACTGGGAGGCCTGGACATATTCATTGCGACGATGAAGAACAACCGCATCGTGATAGAGCATCCGGGCTACCCGCTGAACTCGCACGGCGATGACTTCGGCATGACTTTCGAGGGACCTCACAACCGCGGCTTCTTCTCGTCAAACCGTGGCGACGGGAGAGGTTGGGACCACATATACAGCTTCGAGAAACCGGAAATCGTGCAGACGGTGAAGGGATGGGTGTATGAGATGGACGGATACGAACTGCCTGCGGCACAGGTGTACCTCGTGGGCGACGACGGAACCAACAAGAAACTTAGCGTCAAGGGAGACGGCTCTTTCACAGAGGTGATAGAGCCTGGCGTGCAGTACATGATTCTCGCAACCTGCAAGGGCTTCCTGAACCATAAAGAGGAACTGAAAGTAGGACATGTGGAGGAGTCGGAAGAATACACACTGCAATTCCCACTGGCATCAATCCGCGTGCCGGTGCTCATCGACAACATCTTCTACGACTTCGACAAGGCGACACTGCGACCTGAATCTAAGACGGCACTCGACGAACTCGTGAAACTGCTCAACGAGAACCGCAACGTGACGATAGAACTGAGCGCACACTGCGACTACCGTGGCAGCGCGGCATACAACAAGACACTGTCGCAACGCAGGGCGGAGGCGGTGGTGACATACCTCGTCGCACACGGAATACCAAAGGACAGACTGACGCCAATGGGATATGGCAAGGAGAAACCAAAGACCATAAGGAAGAAACTCACCGAGAAATACAACTGGCTGAAAGAGGGTGACGTGCTGACCGAGGAGTTCATAAAGAAACGCAACGAAAAGGAGCAGGAGGCGTGCAACCAACTGAACAGGCGCACCGAGTTCATTGTCCTGCGCACCACATACGGCATGTTCGATGAGAATGGGAAACTGAAAAACCCGCCACAACCGAAAAAGGAAGAGGGGAAAGAAGAAGATGGAGGATGGTTAGACATTGTCATTGAGTGACTGCCCACCACTGCCTCCTGCCTCACATATCATAACGAAACGGCTCGCGTTTCATAACAAACATGAAAGTAAAATCGGCGAATTTGGTCAGTAAAATCGGCGAATTTGGTCAGCAAACTCGGCGATTTTACCGTACAAATTCGCCGATTTTACTTTATGGTTAAGCACAAAACGCAAGACAACATGCGTTTGGACGTTTTACGGTATGTGGCAATTTGAGAGAGAGCCTGGCGGAAGTCGAGGTTAGACCCTTGACTACCACCCAATCTCCCCCCTGCTTTCCTCCGCGAGGAAATAGCCTGTCAGGACACTGATGACAAGCAAGGCAACGATGTATGGAGCATAGTCCGTTTGGAGGATTTGGTGCAAGTCCACCGCCTCCAACGCTCCTTTCGCCAGCGTATAAGGCACGAGCCAACTCTTGGTGACAAACAAGAACACCACGCCCGCAATGGCGCAAAACCACGTCCACACACGGCTTGCGCGGCTTCTGCGCCTCGGCAAACGCTGCATCACGCGCTCCGTGAAGCCGTCGTCTGGCACATCGGCCACATTCCCGGCGAAGAAAGAGGCAAGCAGCCTGCCGTCATCATCGTCAAATGCCTTTTCATTTATCCTGTAGTCTTCCATATCCATTCTTTCTTAAATAATCCGCAAGTCTTGATTTCCCGCGCGAGAGGTGCGACTTCACCGTGCCAGCCGCCACCTGCATTATCGCCGCAATCTCGTCGATGGAATAACCGTCGATGAGTTGCAGGGCGATGCATGTGCGCTCGGTGGGCTTCAGCACTCCCATAGCGGTGTATATGTCGAGGGCCGCCGGGGTGTCGCGCGACACGGGCGCCGGCATTATGGCGGCAACGGAGTCAATGCCATCGGTGATGCGGTGGGCGCGGCGGTAGTCGTACATCACGTTGTATGCAATCCTGAGCAGCCATGTCTTGAACGACGAACTGCCACGGAACGACGCTATGTGGGTGTATGCCTTGACGAAAGTGTCTTGCGCCAGGTCATCGCTCAGCGCGCCGTCGCCTGCAGTCTGGGCGAGGAAGAACCGCCGCACCGGCGACTGGTATTTCCTGACAAGGGCATCGAAGGCACGCTTGTCATTCAACACCGCCACCCGTGACACGAGGTTTATATCGCCCAGACCCTCCATATCAGTGCTTCTCAGGCATTATAATCCATAATATAGGGTACAGTATGATTCCGCTGAAAGCGGTGAACACCGTAAGCGCGGCATACAACAGGCGCACCACCGTGGGATCAACGTCTGCATATTCTGCCAGCCCGGCGCAAACGCCGCCCAGCATCCTGTCATCCGAACGATAAAGTTTCTTAGCCATATCCGTAAATTTGTAAATGATGTAATAACTTCTGTTTCTTTATATCCTACCGTAAGCGGGGTTTCCGAGGAGGGGGAAAGTGAGGCCTTGACGAGCCTTTATATTTTCCGGCGACAACTACACAAATGCCGTTCCCCCTCCTCTCCCCTAACTACTTACTGTCATCCGTGTTCTCTTTCTCGCAAACTGTGCCACCACAGCCTTCGCCATTATCTTCCACTTTCTTCGAAGTCCTGGCTATCACGGCAAGTCCGGCGCCATATATTGCGACAAGCCATCCAATCCCTGCAAGCCGGTAAGCGCCGAGGCAGTAGCACAGCACCGCAATGCCAAGTCCGAGGAATATGTTCTTCAGTCCGCGACGCCACTGCTCGTAGTCTGTCTCAACGGCCTTCCTTACGATGTCCTGCGGCATCGTCTGCCCCGACATCATCGCCATTCGTGCAAGTCTCCGCTTCTCGTTATGGTGATCCACTATGAGGTAAACAAGGAAACCAAACAACACGAAGGGCGCAAGCGCGAATATCAGACAAGCGATTGCTATCAGCAAGGCTATGACAACGCCAACTGTACCAATGCCAACGAGACCACTAATGAAGGTGATGAAATCAGAAGGGTCATCGAAATACAAGTTGCCATTGTTTAAAGTAACATTGCCGCCGGCAGAGGAGTCCACGGCCATGGAGTCTGGCTGCGCAAACGACGTGGTGTCGCTGTATGCCACTTGGGAGGCTGTATCCTTGGCAACCGCGCTGGCATGGCTGCGGTGTGTCTTGGCATAGTGACTTCGTTTTGCCTGCAATGGCATTGCAAGCATGAGTGTCGCGAATAAGAATAAAATCACTCTGTTCATTTCTTTCCTTTTTTATTGTTATACACCCGTTAGACGTATTCCGTGCGGAGAAAGTTGCAGCAAAGATAAACTTTTTCAGGCAAAACGGCACAAAAGTTTCATTATTACCGCTTTTCTCCGTAACTTTGAAGCCGAATAATACGAAATGCACATGCACACGCTGCCCGCAGATTTCATTGAGACGACAAGTGCCACGTTCGGCAAAGAACTGTGGCACAGGTATCTCGTTGCTCTCGGCGAACCGGCATCCGTCAGCATAAGGCTTAACAGGCGGAAGATAACCGGCTGCCGCATCACTGGCGAGGCTGGGAGGGTGGCATGGTGTGGCGATGGATATTACATGAAAGAACGCCCGCAGTTCACTTTCGACCCACTGCTACACACCGGGGCATACTATGTCCAGGAAGCCTCTTCCATGTTCATCCACCACATTTTAAGGCACGTCGTGGGGGAAGAGCCTGTCGTCATGGTTGACTTCTGCGCCGCGCCGGGAGGTAAGTCCACCGCAGCGTGCGCCGCACTCGGCGAGGACAGCCTGCTGGTGTGCAACGAGCCAGTGCCGCAACGGGCAAGCATACTGGCAGAGAACATCAGGAAATGGGGCTCTCCGAATGTCGTAGTGACAAACAACTACCCACGGGAAATACGTCAGTCCGGCATAACGGCAGACATCGTACTGTGCGACGTGCCATGCTCCGGCGAGGGAATGTTCCGCAAGGACGAGGACGCCATAGCCGAATGGAGCCAGCAGAACGTGGATAGATGCCAGATGCTTCAGCGCGAGATAGCGGGCGAGGCATGGCAGTGCCTGCGTCATGGCGGCACGATGATTTACTCCACATGCACCTTCAACACCCGGGAGAACGAGGAGAACGTGCGGTGGATATGCGAGAACTTCGATGCGGAGCTCATCGACATACCGGTTGAGGAAGCATGGGGCGTAACTGGCTCGCTGCTCGAAGGCTTCGGCGGCTGCGTCTACCGCTTCATCCCCGGTGCAACGCGCGGCGAGGGACTTTTCGTGGCGGTGATAAGGAAAAAGGATGAATGCACGCAGCGGATGAGGAGGATGAAGCCGGCGAACGGAAAGGAGAGGCTCACCACGGAATGGATCGAGAACCCGAAAAAATATGTCATCGAAGAAGAGGGAAACGTGCTGACTGCCACCCCAAGGCGATGGTTTCCGATGGTGAAGCATCTCGCAGCAACGCTGAAAGTGACACACCACGGCATAAGGCTCGGCACCATCAAGGGCAGGGACATCATTCCCGACGAGTGCCTCGCACTGTCAACGGCACTGCGGCGGGAGGCTTTCGCGACGGTAGAAACAGACCGGACAACGGCAACGACATACCTGCGCAAAGAGGCAGTGACACTGCCGGAAGGCACACCACACGGCATAGTGCTGCTGACATACAGGGAAATGCCGCTCGGCTTCGTGAAGAACATCGGCAACAGGGCAAACAACCTGTACCCGGCGGAATGGAGGATAAAGACAACGCATGTCCCGAACGATGCCGGCGACATTATAACAATGACAAAAGAATAATATATGAGACAATACCTCGACATACTCGGACGCATCCTGAAAGATGGCGTGAGGAAAGGCGACAGGACAGGAACGGGCACGCTGAGCCTGTTCGGCACACAGAGCCGCTACGACCTCCGCGACGGTTTCCCACTGCTGACGACCAAGAAGCTTCACCTGAAGTCCATCATACACGAACTGCTGTGGTTCCTGAAAGGCGACACAAACGTAGGATACCTGCAGGAGAACGGGGTGAGGATTTGGAACGAATGGGCTGACGAGAACGGCGACCTCGGGCCGGTGTACGGACACCAGTGGCGGTCGTGGCCCGACTACAACGGAGGGACTATTGACCAGATAAGGAACGTTGTCGAACAAATAAAGCGGTCGCCGGACTCGCGGCGCATGATTGTCAGCGCATGGAACGTGGCAGAGGTGGACAAGATGGCCCTGCCGCCGTGCCACACCATGTTCCAGTTCTATGTGGCGGAGGGGCGGCTCTCGCTGCAACTCTACCAGCGGTCTGCCGACTTTTTCCTCGGCGTACCGTTCAACATCGCATCATACGCGCTGCTGCTGCAGATGGTGGCGCAGGTCACCGGGCTTGAGCCGGGTGAGTTCGTGCATACCACAGGCGACACGCACCTGTACCTGAACCACATCGAACAGGCACGCCTGCAACTTACCAGGACACCGAGGCGGCTGCCTTTGATGAGGATAAACCCTGAAGTCCACGACATTTCCGATTTCCACTACGATGACTTCCGCCTTGAAGGGTACGACCCATGGGACCACATCAAGGCGGAGGTGTCAGTGTAACAGAAAAAAAAGCATCATGAGAATTTCAATCATAGCCGCCGTGGCACGAAACCGTGCCATAGGAAAGGACAACAAACTGATTTACTGGCTGCCGAACGACCTTAAAAGGTTCAAGAGCCTTACAACCGGTAACACCATAATAATGGGCAGGAAAACGTTCGAGAGCCTTCCGAAGGGGGCTTTGCCGAACCGTAGGAACATAGTGCTGTCACGCTCAGGCAGTGAACATCCCGGCTGCGACACTTACCGTTCGCTCGAGGAAGCGCTGCGGAACTGCGGCGAGGACGAGGACATATATATAATAGGTGGGGGGAGCATATATGCGCAGGCTATGGCTGTGGCAGACAGGCTGTGCCTTACAGAGATAGACGACACGCCAGAGGATGCCGACACGTTTTTCCCGGATTACAGCGAATGGCAGGAAACACGGCGCGAAAGCCACGACAATGACGAACGCCACGCGCACAGATACGCCTTCGTGGATTATGCGCGGGACAAACAATAGAGATAAAAAGAATTAATTATTTTTGCATTACGCGCTAATTGGACTACCTTTGCAACGGTGTTAATACAAATGCAAGCATTGAACAACAAACACATAATGAAATAATGCCAAGAAGAATAAAGACTGCATTGATGTTGGCCGTGCTGTCGGCAACGGCCGTCATGGCACAGCCAGACAGTGCCAAAATAACAGACAGGCTCGACTCGATGGCAAACGAGCAACTGATGATAGGCGTTGACAGCGACTATGCCGACGTGGCAATGCAACCACAGTCGCTGCACCAAAAGATAAAGACAAAGTTCATCGAGGGCAACGCCGGCTTCATGGCTCTCGTGGCACTTGCCCTCGTGTTGGGACTGGCGTTCTGCATAGAGCGAATAATATACCTGAGCCTAAGCCAGATAAACGCGAAGAAACTGATGGAGGACATAGACCGCCTCGTGGAGGAGGGCGATGTCGATGGTGCAAAGGAACTGTGCCGGAACACGCGCGGGCCGGTGGCTTCGATTTGCTACCAGGGCCTCATGCGCATCGACGAGAGCATCGACGAGATAGAACGCTCCGTTGCGTCATACGGCTCGGTGCAGTCGGCAAACCTCGAGAAAGGCTGCTCGTGGATAACGCTGTTCATAGCCATCGCGCCGTCGCTTGGCTTCCTCGGCACGGTGATAGGAATGGTGATGGCGTTCGACCAGATACAGGTGGCCGGCGACCTCAACGCCACAGTGGTTGCGGCAGGAATGAAGGTGGCACTGATAACGACCATATTCGGCATCATCGTGGCACTGATACTGCAGGTGTTCTACAACTATATCCTGTCGCGGATAGAGAACATCGTGAGCCAGATGGAGGAGTCCGCAATATCGCTGCTCGACACAATCGTGAAGTTCAAAGTGAAGAAATAAAAAGACAACGATAAAAATGCTCGACACCAAGCGCATATCCCAACGGGTGCTGATGGTGCTTATAGGCATCATCGCCGTGGCGTTCTGCCTGTTCTTCCTCATCGGGTATGACAATCCATACGACGAGGAACCTATGTTCAACGCGCCCCGGCTAACCGGTTTCGTCCTCATCCTCGCGTATGTGATGACGATAGGCGCGTTCGTCCTCTCCGCCGTTTCCATAATAATGGCACTGCGCCGGCGCGACAAGGAATCCGCCGTGGTTAACAACATCCCTGCGACACGCATCGCATTCGCCGTAACGGGAGGCGTGGCGGCGCTGCTACTGCTGACATTCCTGATAGGGTCGGCAGCCCCGATGAACATCAACGGCACACAATACGCACAGACGCTATGGCTGAAAACAGCCGATATGTTCATATACACCGCCGTGGCAATGATAGCCGTGGCCGTAGTGTTGGTGGTGATATTCATGGTGAAGTCAAGGCGGTGAACGGCTTCAGCGGCGTAATGACGTATGCCGCAAGGGTTGGTTGACAGTCAAACAGAAAATATGTTTTCATTCAAAAGAAGGAGGGAAGTCCCCTCGCTGAACACGACATCAACGGCAGACATATCCTTCATGCTGCTGATTTTGTTCCTCGTCACGACATCACTTGATGCCGACAAGGGACTGCAACGCCAGTTGCCACCGTTGGATAACCGCCAGGATGTGCAGATTGACGTGGACAGCAGGAACATCTTGCAGATTGAACTCGCCGCCGACAACCTGCTGACGATAGACGGCAAGCAATCATCGCCATCGCAGTTGCGACGCGCCGTGGCCGACTTCGTTGCCTCGTGTCCCGACCGCAAGAGGCACATAGTATCCATAAAGACAGACCGCGCCGCCACCTACGACGCTTATTTCAAAATACAAAACGAGATTGTGGCGGCATACCAGATGCTACGTGACGATGCCGCACGCAGGTACTACAAACGCACATACCAGCAGTGCAGCGGCGAACAGCGCGAAAGGCTGCGCGAACTTTATCCGCAGCGCATAGCGGAAAGTTACGCGGAAAGTGCAGAACAGACTGGCGGCAAAGCTGGCAGAAATGCGAAAGCGGGGCCGCAGGGAAAAAACAAGCAGTACGGGAAATGATATTCAGGAGAAACAAAAAGCAAGTACCGGGTCTGAACACAGCCTCACTGCCAGACCTCATCTTCACCGTCCTGTTCTTCTTTATGATAGTGACGCACATACGCCACGATGCTCCGAAAGTGGAATACCGCATACCGCAAGGGACAGAACTGCAGAAACTTGAAAAGAAATCTGCCACAATATACATATATGTGGGAAAACCACTGACGCAGTTGCAGAAGAAAGAGGGAAAGGAAGTGAAGGTGCAGGTGAACGACAAATATGTGACACCCGACGAACTGACCGACTACATAGTTGACGAGCGCAGCCGTATGCAGCCAGAGGACAGGCGGCAGATGACAGTGGTGCTGAAGGCTGACCGCAACGCCGACATGGGTACGGTAATGGATGTGAAACAGGCTCTGCGCAAGGCAGACGCACTGCGCATCAGCTATTCGGCAGAGAGGGAGGAGCGAGGGAAACAGAAGAAATGACAATTTGCGACATAAAGCCTTTTGACAAAGAATGACAGAGAAGGACAAAATGCTGAAAGGAACGGAATACAGGGCCGACGACGCACAGATAATCGCCGAGCTCAACAGGACAAGGGAACGCCTGTGGGAGTACAACAACATGCGCCCAGGCATGAGCAAGGAACGCATGGCCATTCTGAAGGAAATCCTCGGGAAATGCCCGGACGACGCGCTCATCAACCAGCCGTTCCGCTGCGACTTCGGCAGCAACATAAAACTTGGCAAGAGGTTTTTCGCAAACTTCAACCTTACAATACTCGACGAGGCTCCCGTCACGATAGGCGACGACTGCTTCATCGGCCCTAACGTGGGAATATACACGGCCTGCCACAGCACCGACCCGGCTGAACGTAACAACCGAAAGGAATGGGCAGAGCCGGTGACGATAGGGAACAGCGTGTGGATTGGAGGAGGAGTGACGATCCTGCCAGGCATAACAATAGGCAACAACGTCACAATCGGCGCGGGAAGTGTGGTGACAAAAGACATACCTGACAACTCGGTGGCCGTGGGAAACCCGGCACGCGTGACCAAGAAGATACAACAAAAAAATCACAGGATATGAGGAAAGCACTATCAATGCTGTTTTTGATGCTCTGCACGGCAGTGGCATCGGCACAAGAGGAAACGGACAGAACCGCCATCATGGCGGTTGACAAAAACGGCTACATCGTGTTCGATGGCTGGCAATGCCCAGACTTCACAGTCAAGATGACCGACGGCAGCGAGATAAGCATATCTTCGCTGCGCGGGAAAGTGGTGATGCTACAGTTCACCGCATCGTGGTGTCCGGTATGCCGCAAGGAAATGCCTTTCATTGAGCGCGACATCTGGCAGAAGCACAAGGACAACCCCGACTTCGCCCTTATAGCAATCGACCGCGACGAGCCGCTCGAGACAGTGCTTAAATTTGCCGAGACAACCAAGATAACCTACCCTATCGGCCTCGATCCTGGCGCTGACATATTCGCGAAATTCGCGCTCCGAGATGCCGGCATCACGCGCAACGTGCTGCTCGACAGAGACGGCAGGATAATAAAACGTACTCGACTTTACAACGAGGAGGAGTTCGCCTCGCTCGTGGAGGCAATCAACAAGGAATTGGAGAAAAAGTAAAAAGAACAGGCATCAAATATGTCTTCGAAATGCAGATGCGGAATCTTTCAATTCAAAGATTAAGTTATCCAGTGCAGCATTTTGAGGTACAGCTGACAACGGACTCTTTTTGTCATATAAGCACATTTCTATAAAATAATTGGGAAAAACCGTTAAGAAGTTAAAAAAAACGAAAAATAAGTTGTCCCTTGGTTTATTATTTCCTATTTTTGCATGGTAAACATTAAACCTTAAACCATTATGATTGAATTTTTATCATTAATATTAATTATTTTCGGAGTTTTGCAAATTATCCTCTTCTTTAAAATATGGGGTATGACAAACGACGTGAAGGAGTTGAAAAATCATTTTTGTAGTATTAAGCAACAGAACCACGCCACGGCTGAACGTATAGACAATAAACCTGAATGGGAAATTGAGAATTACGACAAGCGGCTTGATACCATTGTTCCTGGGGACAAGGTTGCCATTCCCGGTGGGAAAGAGGTCATTGTAGACTCCATTGACGGGAACAGGCTGTTTTGCAAGACTGGCGCTTTGTCGGGATATAAATATTTCAAGAAAAGCGAAGTGAAATATATAGAAAAATGAAGGCGGCCATTAAGACTGCCCTGCAAGTTCCAAAACGAAGTGCAATAAAAGAGTACCCCTCGCCGAGAGATGCAGACGTTCTCGAAGCGTAGCGAGAGGTTGTCTG
>URLI01000028.1 GCA_900548585.1 uncultured Prevotella sp.
GCGCGTGGCAGCAAGGGAGAGCGTGCCGCCGGCGGAGAGGTATGCCGAGAACTCGGTGCTGGCAACAGGACGGTGGGCAAAGATAAGGGTGGCTGAGAGCGGCATACACCAACTCACCGACGATGTAATAAAGCGCGCGGGATTCTCAGGTCAGGGGAATGTGAAAATATACGGATACGGCGGAGCGTTGCAGAACGAGGAACTCGTGGGCGAGGAACTCGTGGCTCTCGACGACCTGAAGGAGGTGCCGACCTGCACGGTAAACGGGCGGCGGCTGTTCTACGCGCAGGGTCCCGTAAGCTGGAAGAACGGCAAGGACCGCGTGCGCAATCCTTACTCCGACTACGGATATTATTTCATAACGCAGTCGGAGGAAGCGCCGCTCACGCTGTCGGCAGAGGATTTCATCAAAGAAAACTACCCCAAGGACGATGATTTCAACAGCCTGCACGAGATAGACAACTTCGCATGGTTCCGTGGAGGACGCAACCTGTATGAGAACTCACCGATACGCCCGGGCGAGAGTAAGGAATACATCATCGCACGGAAAGGAAATTCGGACAGCGGAAATCTGAAGGTGGCGGTCTCGGCAGAGAAAATAGGTGACCAGAGGACGGAAACAACAGTGGAAGTTGAGGTGAACGGCAAGCCGATCGGCCAAATCTCGGTAAAGCCGGAAAAGTATGACGTGGCACATGTATCGGAGGCCGAGTTCACAGTGGACGGGCTGCAGGACAATAACAAGGTGAACATAATCGTGAGGAGCGGGATGACGGCGCGGCTCGATTATATCTCGCTGCACACCGATGCCCCAGCTCCTGCGCCGGACATCACCTCGGCGACATTCCCGAAGGCGGAATATGTGTATAACATAACCAACCAGAACCTGCACGCAGACCGAGGCATAAACATGGTGGTAATTGTTCCAACGTCGGGGAAAATCACCGGACAGGCACAGAGGCTTGCCACTTTCCACGAGGAACACGACGGCATGAAGGTCAAGGTGGTGCCGGCGGACGAACTGTACAACGAGTTCGCGTCTGGCACGCCGGATGCCAATGCCTACCGCAGATACCTAAAGATGCTGTACGACAGGGCAGGCAATGATGCCGAAATGCCGCGATATTTGTTGCTCTTTGGCGACTGCGCATGGGACAACAGGATGAGGATAAGTGACTTCAGGAACCACTCTGTCGACGATTTCCTGCTCTGCTACGAGAGCGAGAACTCGTATAGCCACACCGACTGCTACATAGACGACGGCTTCTTCTGCGTGCTTGACGATGGCGAGGGGGCAGACCTGACCGGCAGCGACATGCACGACATGGCCGTCGGGCGCATCACGGCGCGCAACGACATTGAGGCAAAGATTGTGGTGGACAAGACAATCAACTACATCAACAACGCCAACGCCGGGGCATGGCAGAACGTGGTGATGTTCATGGGCGACGACGGGAACGGCAACAATCACATGGAGGACTCGGAAGCGGCGGCCAAACAGACGGAGAAGCAGCAGCCGGGAATGGTGGTCAGGCGCGTGATGTGGGACGCCTACCAGTTGCAGGGCAGCTCCACGGGAAAGACATTCCCGGGGGCGAGGGAAGACATACTGCAGCAGCAGAAGCGCGGGGCGTTAATCATGGACTACTCCGGACACGGGAGCGCGTGGCAGCTGAGCCACGAGGGCGTGGTCAGGCTGAAGGACTTCAAGGAAACGGAAACGCCCAACCTGCCGCTGTGGATAACGGCATCGTGCGACGTTGCCCCGTTCGACGGTGTTGAGGATAACATCGGCGAGGCATCGGTATTCAACCCAAAGGGTGGCGCCGTGGCGTTTTACGGAACAACACGGACGGTGTTCGTGACACGAAATAGATCCATCAATCTCGCATTCATGAAATATGTGCTCGGATACACCGACGGCCGCCCGAACACAATCGGCGAGGCGCAGCGGCTGGCAAAGAACGAACTGATTGCCACCGGGCGGGACAATACTGCCAACAAACTGCAGTACTCATTGCTCGGCGACCCGGCCCTCGCTCTGAAACTGCCCGTGCTGGAGGCCGTGGTAGACAGCATAAACGGTGTTGGCGTGAATAGCCCAACACTGCCGAAACTGAAGGCGGGAAGTGTGGCGAGAGTGGAAGGACACATTGAGCGCGGCGGGGTGGAGCAGACCGCTTTCAACGGACTGATGACCGCTATTGTGAGGGACAGTAAGGTAAAGGTGGTATGCAAGATGCAGGACCCTGATTTAAAAAAGGCATTCATCTTCTATGACCGCAAGAATGTGCTGTTCAACGGCTCCGACAGCGTGAGGAACGGAAGGTTCGCCTTCTCTTTCGCCGTGCCTATGGATATGAGTTACACTGACGGGCAGGGACTGATGAACATCTATGCCATAAATGACGGGAAAACAGAGATAGCGAACGGCAGCACCGAGCGGTTCTTGCTCGGGGGGACGGAGGCCGCAGGCAACGACTCCATCGGACCGTCGATATACTGTTATCTCAACTCGCCGTCGTTCGTCAACGGCGGCAAGGTGAATGCCGCGCCGTATTTCGTCGCGCTGATAACCGACAAGAACGGGATAAACACTTCTGGAAACGGCATAGGGCACGACCTCGAACTTGTGGTGGACGGGGACATGTCGCTGACATTCAACCTGAACGACAATTTCGAGTATGATTTCGGGTCATACACGTCGGGAAAGACTTTCTTCGCGCTGCCGGAACTGAATGAGGGACCGCACAGGCTGAAATTCCGCGCCTGGGACATACTCAACAACTCGTCAACGGCGGAACTGTCGTTCAATGTGGTGAAAGGACTCGTGCCGAACATCTTCGATGTCAGTTGCACGCAAAACCCGGCATCGACAGCAACGACGTTCATCATAAGCCACGACTATGTGGGAAACAAACTTGATGTGTGTATCGACATATTCGACATCAGCGGCCGTCACCTGTGGACCTACACCGACAAGGGTGTCACCTCGGCAGGGTCGTACACAAAGGACTGGGACCTCACCATCGACGGAGGCGAGCGGCTCAGGACGGGTGTCTATCTGTACCGCGTGCGCATCGGCTCCGACGGAGGCAACATGGTGTCAAAGGCAAAGAAACTTGTCATAATACAATAAAAACACCGCAAGTCAGTTATTATAGATGATGCACAAGTAAATGCATGACAAAATACCACAACAGGATGAATCATAGGACAAGGATAATTTTCATGGCACTGACAATGCTCGTCGCCGTGGCTGCCAGAGCGCAGGACAAGAAGGATTTCTTCAACCCGGTGAACACATCGGTGACATCGCAGAGCATCGCGCCTGACGCACGCTCCGCAGGAATGGGCGACGTGGGCGTGGCAACCGACCCAGACGTGAACTCGCAGTATTGGAACCCTGCGAAGTACCCATTCACGATAAGCCGGGCCGGGGTGGCACTCAACTACACACCGTGGCTGCGCCAGCTCGTCAGCGACATGGATCTGGCATACATGTCGGGATATTACCGCATCGGCGACTACTCTGCAGTCAGTGCGTCACTGCGCTATTTCTCTCTTGGCGAGGTGATGATGAGCTCGGATGAGAGCCAGGACAACAAGATGACAATCAACCCTTATGAGATGTCGCTCGACGTCGCCTATTCGCTTATGCTCAGCGAGTCGTTCTCCATCGGTGCAGGGGTGCGCTGGATTTACAGTGACCTGACATACAACTACAACGAGGACACATCCCCAGGGTCGGCATTCGCGGCAGACCTCGCAATGTATTACCAGAAATACATAAACATCGGGCAGCGCGAGTGCCAGCTGGGATTGGGCATGAACATCAGCAACATCGGGTCGAAGATTAATTTCGGCGACGACAACCGCAGCGAGTTCATACCGACAAACCTGCGCCTCGGAGCATCGCTCATGGTGCCGATAGACGAGTACAACCGCTTCACTATCGCAGCAGATGCGAACAAACTGCTCGTGCCGACATACCCGAAGATAGAGGACGGCGAGTCGAAGTCGGACTATGAGGACCGCGTGTTGCGCGATTATTACGACGTGTCGTCGATAAGCGGCATATTCAAGAGCTTCAGCGACGCGCCGGGTGGATTCAGCGAGGAAATGCAGGAGATACAGTGGAGCGTGGGAGCGGAATATATTTACAATGACAAATTCTCATTACGCGCCGGCTACCACCACGAGAGCGAGAACAAGGGAAACCGGAAGTACTTCACAGTGGGCGCCGGCTTCCGCATGAGCGTGTTCTCACTCGATGCCGGATATGTCATTGCCACGGCAAAGAGCAACCCCCTCGACCAGACGCTGCGATTCTCGCTGACATTCGACATGGATGGCATAAAGGACTTGTTCCACCGCAGATGATTTTCAGACCGTTATGATACGTGTTGGCTTTGGATATGATGTCCACCGCTTGGTGGAGGGCCGCGACCTGTTCCTTGGCGGCATAAAAGTCCCTCACACGATGGGATTGCAGGGTCACAGCGACGCCGACGTGCTGATACATGCCATCTGCGACGCGCTGCTCGGGGCTGCCAACATGCGCGACATAGGCTGGCACTGGCCTGACACGGCGGCAGAGACAGACGGCATAGACAGCAAGATACTGCTGCGCGAGACGATGAAACTCATTGCTGACAAGGGTTACCGCTTCGGCAACCTTGATGCAACGGTGTGTGCGGAACGGCCGAAACTTAACCCGCATGTGCCGGCAATGAAGAGATGCCTCGCCGCCATAATGGACACCGACGAGGACAACATTTCCATCAAGGCAACGACAACCGAGCGTCTCGGGTTCACCGGGCGCGAGGAGGGACTGTCGGCTTTCGCCACAGTGCTGATAGAGACGGACTGACAGTCCACAAGCATCCGTATATTCCGGGTGTAGACCGATTTGGGTCTTAATTTTCCCCATCATCACACATAAATTCCAGTGCATTATAAGTGGCAAAAAAAACGCGCGGCAATTCTCATCGAACTCCAGCGCGTAAAAAATATGTTTAACTAAAAAAACCTTCCAAAAACGAAAGACAATCTCGCGACTCTCCTTTGTCAGCCTTTTACAATCATGAAAAACTTACCTTTATCCAACAACTAAAAACCTAAATATTTAACTACTAATATAAACATTACATTCCCTTTTATTGCGGCGCAAAGGTATGCCGATTATAAATGACAGGCAATTTATATGCAGTATATTTATTGCTTTTTATGCTTTTCTTGAGGTATATCAATTGTTGTGTGCGGAAACAATATGCAAAATTCTGTTTTTACTTTGTTTTTAAACAAATTAGGATTACCTTTGTCTCCTGTATTATAAAGCCCGTAAATGGGAATATTGACTGATGAAGGTATTGATTGTGAGCACGAGCGATGCGAGCGGCGGAGCCTCGGTGGCAGCCGTTAGACTTGCCGAGGCTCTCAACAACAACGGTGTCGAGGCGCGTATGCTTGTGCGTGAGCGTCTCACGGACAGGCTGTTCGTGGAGCTGCTGCCGGGGAGATGGCGGCAGAAATGGAACTTCCTGTGGGAGCGTATGCGCATTTTTGCATCGAACATGTTCTCAAGGCGAAACCTGTTCACGGTGTCGATTGCCAACGCCGGGCAGGATATAACCCGCACGAGGGCGTTCAGAGAGGCTGACATAATACACCTGCACTGGGTCAACCAGGGAATGCTCTCGCTCGACGGCATCGCAAAAATCCTCAGAAGCGGCAAGCCAGTGGTGTGGACAATGCACGATATGTGGCAACTCACGGCCATCTGTCACTATGCGCACGAGTGCCGGCGTTTCACGGCGCAGTGCGGCAACTGCCCATTCCTGCGCTTCCCTCATGAGGGCGATTTGTCGCGGAAAGTGTTCCGGAAGAAGAAGGAAATACTATCTGGGACAGACATACGCTTTGTTGCCGTGAGCAAATGGTTGCAGGGCGAGGCACGGCAGAGCACGCTGCTTGCCGGACACGACATACGCGTTGTCCCCAACGTGCTGTCCCTAACGCGTTTCCGCCTTTTCCCACGCGATGCCTCGCGCCGCCGTCTTGGCATCAGGCAGAAATATGTGGTTATGTTCGGTGCGGCGCGAATAGACAACGAAATCAAAGGCTTCTCATTTCTTCGCAACGCCTTGGGATATATTGTGGATAAAGGCCTGCTGCCGAAGGAGGAGATTTGCCTGCTGCTTTTCGGAGGCATTAAGGACGAGGCGGTGCTGCGGGATTTCCCTGTACATTATATATATAAAGGCTATGTGAAGGGCGATGACACGTTGTCGATGATGTATTCCGCTGCCAGTTGTGTCGTATCATCGTCGCTGTACGAGACATTCGGGCAGACCCTTATCGAGGCGCTCGCTTGCGGCTGCCTGCCTGTGACGTTCGACAACAGCGGACAGACCGACATAGTGCGCCATCGCGAGAATGGCTATCTCGCGCGGTGGAGGGATGCGCGCAGCCTTGCCGAGGGCATCGTTTGGGCGGCTCTCGACGGTGATGTGGACCGCGCGGCACTGCGGCGCGAGGTCGTTGACAGGTATTCCGAGGACGTGGTGGTACGGCAGTACATTGACATTTACAAAACGATGATATAGGTTTCCAAGATGATCACATTCAGCATAATAACCATAACATACAATGCTGCGGCAGTACTGTCCAGAACGCTCGAAAGCGTTGCCGCACAGACATACACCGACGTGGAGCATATAATTGTCGACGGCGCTTCCAACGACGGCACTCTTGCCATCGCCGAGGACTACCGCCGGCAATCTGACGGCTTGTGCAACGGCCACAGTGTCGTGATAAAGTCAGAGCCTGACCACGGCATCTATGATGCCATGAACAAAGGTCTGGGCATGGCAACCGGCACATACGTCCTCTTCCTTAACGCCGGCGACACCTTTGCGTCACCGTCAACGCTTGCGGAGATTGCCGGGGCGGCCCGGCTCGACGGGACGCGGAGCGAGGGGCGGCCGCTGCCGGCTGTGCTGTATGGCGACACCGACATATACGATGCTGCCGGCAATTTCGTGTGCCACAGGCACTTGTCAGCCCCACGGCGGCTGTCATGGCGTTCGTTCCGCCGTGGCATGCTGGTGTGCCATCAGGCGTTCTATGCCCGCGCCGACATTGCCGGGCGCACAGCCTACGACCTGAAATACAGGTATTCTGCCGACGTTGACTGGTGCATAAGGATTATGAAAGAGGCTGAGCGCGACACCCTGCCGATGGTCAATGTCAACCGGGTGGTGGCGCATTACCTGCGCGAGGGTCAGACGACACAGAACCACCGCGCGTCGCTTAAGGAGCGTTTCGACGTGATGCGCCGTCACTACGGCATTATCTCAACGCTGCTCATGCACGCCGTTTTCGCTTTCCGTGAGATTGCGAGGCGGATAGCCGCCTGACGTTTTGCGGCCACCATGCTGCCGGCCGTTGTCATTCCGTTTTGCAGACCAGTGCCGGTTACTTTATGAGAGGACATTCACCTCAGGCCTGAAGGATGTTGGCCGAATGTTATTTGATGGCTAATTATTTTGCCGTTAGGCAAAGATGGTGTAATTTTGCGGTGTAAATGGCTGACGTTAAGAAAATATTGCATGTCATCATAAGGATGCTCGGCGCGGTGACGATACCGCTGAGGAAGAACCTTGTTTTCTTCGTCATGATGTATCTTCTCGGCACGGTATGCACTTTCGCGGTGCTTCCCGACCGCCGTGGCGCGCATGTGTTCGACTTCTGGTGGCATGAGCTTTTCGTCGATGTCTATATCCTCTGCGCCATTCTTTCGCTCCTTCCCGTAAGGTTGCGGCGTTGGGCAAGGCGCGTTTTCTACGCCATCGCATACACCGTCGCAGTGGTGGATGTGTATTGTTTTGTCAAGTTCGATTCCACCCTTACCCCCACCATGCTGCTGCTTGCAGGCGAGACCACCGGCAGCGAGGCCGCCGAGTTCCTGCGTTCATACATACAGCCGTCGGTGGTTTTCAGCCGTTTGGGCTGGGTGCTGCTTGTCATGGCGGCGCATTTTGCACTCGCCGTGACCCTGTTTCTCTGCAAGGAAAAGAAGAACGTGGCATTGTGCCGTTTCGAGAACTACTGGGCGCGTGCCGCCGCAAGTCGCCGGCCTGTGTATTACTTGTATCCCATATTGTCGCTGTCGCTGATTTCGCTGTTCGTGTATACCCTCTCCTCGTGTCTTGACAACAAGCGGGCGGAGTACCGGCTGATGACATACGGCAGCATCGGCGACATAGAACACGAGCTGACGGAGAAGACCTGCGCGAACATGTACCAGCCACTTTACCGCCTTGTGTTCAGCATCCATGCCAACCGCATAGCGTCGCAGCAGGTTGCGCGGCTCATCGGCGGCATCGACAAGGCGAGCGTTGACAGTTGCAGTTTCACCTCGCCGAACATCGTGCTTGTCATAGGCGAGAGTTACAACCGCCACCACTCGCAGTTGTATGGCTACGGCAAGGAGACCACACCACGGCAGGTGGAGCGCGAGCGGCGCGGCGAGCTGATAAAGATGGAGGATGCCGTATCGCCATGGAATCTCACGAGCTACGTCTTCAAGCACCTCTTCTCCATGTATGCCGTTGGCGATGCCGGCGACTGGTGCGACTATCCGCTGTTCCCCGAACTGTTCCGCCGCGCCGGCTATCATGTCACTTTCATAACCAACCAGTTCCTGCCTAAGGCGAAGGAGGCTGTCTATGACTTCAGCGGAGGCTTCTTCCTTAACAACGAGACGCTGAGCCGCGCCATGTTCGACACGCGCAACACGCAGTTGCATGACTACGACGGAGGTGTCCTCTCGGAGTATGACAAACTGGGGAAAGCCGGCGGGGAACACAGGCTAATCATCCTGCACCTCATGGGGCAGCATGTGAAATATGCCTCGCGGGTGCCGGACAGGCAGAAGCATTTCCGCAGGGACGACTACCAGCGCAAGGGATTCTCGAAGAAAGAGCGGCAGGTGATGGCCGACTACGACAACGCCGTGCTGTACAACGACTCGATAATGGACGAGATACTCAAGCGTTTCGAGAACGAGGATGCGATAGTTATATATGTCCCAGACCACGGCGAGGAGTGCTATGGCGGCGACGTGCATTTCTTCGGGCGCATGCACAGCACAGAAATCACCGGACGGCTCGCCCGCGAGGAGTTCGACATACCGATGTGGTTCTGGTGCTCTGCCAGTTACCGCCATGCTCGTCCGGAAGTCGCGAAGGCAATTGCCGACGCTGCGAAGAAGCGGTATATGACAGATGCCTTGCCGCATTCGCTCCTGCGTCTGGCAGGAATCCACACCCGGTGGTATCGTCCCAGTCTCGATGTGTTGAGCGGGGAGTATGACGATACACGCCCGAGAATATTGAAGAACACCACCGACTATGACAAACTCCGTCGGAATGTGCGGAGATGAATGTGGCAAATGTAAATTATAAGTAGAATAACGATGGATATAAGGAACAATGCCCTGCGTGGCATAGCCATACTCGGCATCATGCTTCACAACTACTGCCACTGGCTCGGCTTCGCCGTCAAGGAGAACGAATACACGTTCTCTGCCGGCAATGCCGTGCAGTTCTGGTATAAACTGACGTCGTTCGACCACGACATACTGATACATTTCTTCTCCTTCTTAGGTCATTACGGAGTGCCGGTGTTCCTTTTCGTGAGCGGCTACGGACTCGTTATGAAGTATGAGAATGGCTTGTGCAATAATATGCCTGACGGCAATTCGCAGCCGGTCATGCCAGCAGCAGGACGCTTCATGCGCTATCATTACCTCAAGTTGTTCCGTCTTATGATAATAGGGTATGCCGTTTTCGTTGTGGTGTATTTCCTGCGGAATGGCGACGGTTCAGTCGTGTACAGTTGGGACAGGGTGCTGGCACAGTTGGCCATGGTAGTGAACTTCGTTTATGCCAATCCCGACAAGGTGATAAAGCCCGGCCCGTATTGGTATTTCGGTCTTATGCTCCAGCTGTATGCCCTCTATGTTCTTGTGCTCAACCGCTGGCGCGGCAAGAAGTTGCTCGTTGGCACCGTCGTGCTCTGCTGGTTGTTTCAGTTGGGTGCGGATTATGTCGGTAGCGGCGTCCTCAACTATGTCAGGTACAATTTCGTCGGTGCTGTGCTGCCCTTTGCAATGGGCATTGCCTACGGCCGCTGGGGGCGGGAGTTGTCGCGCGCCGGCTATCTCGCCCTGCTGTTGCTGTCTGGTGCGATGGTGCTGTTCGGCAGTTTCTGGTTCGGCTGGTGGCTCTGGGTGCCGGCGTTTGTCGTCATCGGCGCGGTCAGCACGGTGCGCCTGCTGCCTGCCTCGCTCCTTTGTCCATTATCGTGGGTAGGCACTCTCTCGGCTGCGATGTTCGTCATGCACCCCCTTGCCCGTGAGATCATCATCGGCCACTACCGCCGCAGCGAGATATATTCAGGCATTGTCATCTATGTGTTCACAGCCTTTGCCATGTCGATGCTCCTGCGATACATACTGAAATATATCCCCAAGGCAAGGATGTGACCTTTATTTGCATCGCGGTGCGTTGTCTCACATTCTCCTGATGTGCAGCGTATAGTCGCAGTATTCCACCACCGCAGGCCGGTGAGTGATGAAAATCACCGTCTTGTCGTGCCTGTCGAGGATGTTCTTCAGCAGTTGCCTTTCGGTGTCAGGGTCGAGCGCGCTCGTCGCCTCGTCGAAGAGCATCACGCTGCCTCGTCTCAGCAATGCGCGTGCTATTGCGATCCGCTGCGCCTGTCCTTCGCTCAGTCCGCCTCCGCTCTCGCTGCATGCCGTTTCGATGCCCTCCGGCAGCGAGAAAACGAAGTCGGCGCATGCCATCCGCAGAGCCTCTCTCATCTCCTCCTCGGTGGCCTCCACGCGCCCGAGTCGCAGGTTCTCACGTATCGTCCCGCTAAGCAGCGTGTTCCCCTGCGGCACATACACGAAGTTGCACCGCATCAGCGGTGACAGCCCCATCTCCCTGTCCTTGTTGTAAATGAATGCCTTTCCCTTGTTTGGCCGTATCAGTGAGAGGATCATGCGCACGAGGGTTGTCTTTCCCGCCCCCGTCTCGCCCAGTATTGCCGTGCAAGACCCAGGTGGGAAGTCGAATGTCAGGTCCTTCAGTATTGTTCGTTCCCCGGCGGAATAGGCATAGGAGACACAGTCGAGCCTCACGCCGCATGGCCCTTTCAGTTCCACCGGGTCGCCTTGTTCCTCGAGCGGGTTCTCCTCGAGCTCCATGAGCCTCTCGGCAGCCGTGAAAACGCTTACGAACGCCGGTACGAGTCTTGTCAGCGACCGGGCCGGCCCCTGTATCTTCGCCACAAGTTGCAGGAAGGCCGTCATCCCGCCGAATGAAAGGGTGTTGTTGTACATCCTCATCGCGCTCCACAGGAAGGCTATGAGGTAGCCGAGGGCAAAGCCGAAGTTCATTATCAGGTTCGACATCACTGAGAACTTCGTGCGTTTCACCACGTTGTGCCGCAGTTCGCTCTGTGTGTTCTCCAGCCGGTCCACCATCATGGTGTTGCTCTCGAGAGTCTTTATGAGCATGCGGTTCTGTATGGTCTCCTGCAGCACGCTCTGCACTTTCGAGTCGCTGTCACGCACCTTGCGTGTCAGTCTTCGCATCTTCTTTATGTACACCTTGCTCACGAGTATGAATACCGGCAGCATGGCAATGATGATGATTGCCAGCATCGAGTCCATTGCGAACAGGTAGAAGAACGCGCCGAAGAACATGGCGAGGACGGAAAGAGTGTTTGGTATTGTCTCCGTGAGGAACACCACCACGTTGTTTACATCCCCCTCGAGCCTGTTGATGACGTCGCCGCTGTGGAAGCGTTCCCTGCCATGCCATTCCGAGCGCAGGATCCTGTCGAGCATACTCTGCTGCATGCGGTTCTGTGCGCGTATTCCGAGAATGTTGCGCACCCATATTGCCGACACGTTGATGGCGAAGTCGCACAGGACGAGTCCTCCCATCAGCGCCACCGCGATGTAGAGCGACCCTTCTATGGTGTGTGAGGCCACGTCGATGGCGTGCTGCACGGCCCACACCTGCGCGAGGCTCACGCCCACGCCGAGCAGCCCGAGGGTTGCGTTCAGCACCGCTTGCAGTCGGTTGCCTCGCCACGCCCGCCACAGCCAGCGAATTATGTCGCGTGCCGGGTAGCGGTTGTCCTCCATCTTCAGCAGTTCCTTTATCCTCATTATGGTTCAGATGTTGATAGTTCCAAGTTGCCGGGCGGCTTTTTTGTTCATCTCTCGTTGCCTGCCGGCGTGTAGCTGACGGATTTCGCCCGTCATTCACCTTATGCCTTCCGCGAATGCCCGTTCAATCCTGTTGTCCCTTCCCCACATCATCTTGTTCCGCAGTGTGGAGTAGTAGTTCCGCCCGGCAATCCGCATAATCCTGATGTTATGCCCTGCGCGGCGTATGGTGAGCACGGTGTTCTCCGGGCATTTCTCCGACCTCCCGTCTATTGCTATCAGGAAGTTGTGCGACCTGCTTTCCACCGACAGCCTTATTTCCGCCTTGTCCGGTATCACTATCGGGCGCACGTTGAGGCTGTGCGGCGCAACCGCCGTGAGGCTCAGCACCCCCGACAGTGGCGCCATGATTGGGCCGCCGTTTGACAGCGAGTATGCCGTCGACCCCGTTGGTGTCGATATAATCAGTCCGTCGGCCTGGTAGGTGGTGAGATATTCCCCGTCTATCGCGGCGGTGATTGAAATCATCGAGGCGTTGTCGCGTTTCAATACCGCGATGTCGTTCAGTGCGAACGGGCTGCCCGCTATGGCTCCGTTGTCTGTGCTCAGCTCGATCACGGCGTGCTCCTCCACTTTGTACTTGCCCCCGAATATTGCCCCCACGGTGTGCTCTATCTCTGCCGCCGTTGTGTCGGCGAGAAATCCCAGCCGCCCCGTGTTCACCCCGATGATGGGCAGTCCGCGCTCGCCCACGCAGTTGGCAGCCCTGAGCAGAGTGCCGTCGCCACCAATCGAGACGACGAAATCGGCATCAAGGCTGCCGGAATCGAACGTCTCTGCCCCGTCGGTCTCAGGCAGCCCGTTGCCGGCGAGAAACCTGCCGTATTCTTTTTCTATGCACACCGTGCCGCCGTGCCGCCTCACATGGTCGGCGATCCTGCACGCCGCCATGCTGCCCGCAGTCTGGCAACTGCTGCCGAAAATAGCGAATTTAAATCGTTGTTGCTGCATTTTCCCTGTTTCTTTTTCCCATTTTTTTCCGCCAACCTCTTTGCCGTTATACGAAGATTTCGTATCTTTGCGGTGCGTATCACGCCGCAGCGCGTGGCTGGCAACTACCTGCAAAGGTAATGTTTTTAATTGAAACAATGTATTTCTGACAGTAAAATTGATTATAATGGCAAAAGTTTTTCAGTTTATCGCGAGTGGATTCGAGGAGGTCGAGGCACTTGTTCCCGTGGATGTGTTCCGTCGCGGAGGTGTTGATATAAAGACTGTTAGCGTGACAGGCAACAATGTCGTGGAGTCGTCACATGGCGTGAAGATACACACTGACCTTACTTTCGGCGAGGCGGAGCCGATGCTCGATGACGCCGACCTTCTGATGTTGCCAGGCGGTATGCCCGGCGCTTCAAACCTTGCCGCCCACGAGGGCGTGAAAAAGGCCTTGATGCGACAGGCGGAGAAGGGCGGGATGATAGCGGCGATATGTGCCGCTCCGATGGTTCTTGGCAAATTAGGGCTGCTGCGTGGCCGCCGCGCTACATGCTACCCTGGCTTTGAGGATAAGCTCGAAGGTGCGGAATACACCGCCGGACTGGTCACCGTCGACGGCAACATAACAACCGGCGAGGGGCCTGCCGCGGCATTGCCTTACGCTTACTCACTGTTAGGCAGGCTGACGGACACGGCAAACTCGGATGCCGTTGCCGAGGGGATGCTCTATCCTCATTTGATGGGAAAACGATGAAGGCAAATTCCTTAAACACTGTCACACGAATTATGAGGAATGTATTTTTCTTTTGGCTGTTGTCAATCGTCGCACTGCCGTGCAATGCCCAGGTCACCCCGGCAAGAGAGGTGACGCCGCCTGAAGAACCGGCATGTGAGGAATATCATGGGGATGGCATAGACAATGTGTTGCAATATGTGCCGTTCGCGGCAGTGCTGACGCTGAAGGCGCTTGGCGTGGAGAGCAGGAGCGACTGGGGGCAGATGCTTGTCAGCACGGCCGCATCGTGTGTCATCGATGCCGGTGTCTGCTACACCATGAAGCACACGATACACTCAATGCGCCCCGACCGCACAGACAACCGCTCGTTCCCGTCGGGGCACACCGCCATAGCCTTTGCCGGCGCCACGCTTATGGCAAAGGAGTACGGCCGCGTGTCGCCGTGGATAACGGTGGGCGGATATGCTGTCGCTACCGTCACCGCCATAGACCGCGTGCGCCGCAACCGTCACCGCTGGGGTGATGTCGCCGCAGGCGCGGCCATCGGCGTTGCCGCAGCGGAGGCTGGATATTATATAGGCAGACTGATACTTCCCGACCACAAGAACTATGCCTTGGCGGTATCGCCGCAAGGGTTTAACCTGGTGGTGAGGTGGTGATTTTGTAACGGCGGAGAATCATGCCCAGTCAAGTGAGCCTGTTTTCAATCAGCAAGCACCGCACCGAGCTGATGGGGGCGGCGATGATATTCGTCATCCTCTTCCACGTTGGCATGAGCCCGCACAACTTCTTCTTCCCGTTGCGGCGGCTGGGGAACGTTGGCGTGGATATGTTCCTGTTCCTCAGTGGCATCGGGCTGTGGTTCGCCTGGCAGAAGAAGCCGGTGCTGAGCCATTTCTACTGGCGGCGCTTCGTGCGTCTATATCCGTCATGGCTCGTCATGGCGACGCTGTTCTACATCCCCAATTATGTCAACACGGCGAACGGAGGGTACAGTCCTGACATTCTGAACCTTGTTCTCAACATTCTTGTCGGCTGGAGTTTCTGGCGTGTTGACGACCTCACGTTCTGGTTCATTCCCGCCATCATGCTGCTCTATCTCGTCGCGCCGTTCTATCTTCGCATGGCGTCGCGCAGCAGTTCGTGGCGGTGGCTGCCCGTGCTGGCAATGCTGTGGGCGGTGATGGTGCATTACTGTCCGCCGGTAAACTCCGCTGTCGGTCACATAGAGATTTTCTGGAGCCGCGTGCCGATATTCCTGATCGGCATCAACTGCGGAGTACTCGTCTGCCGCAGGCATTGCCTTGACAAGGCCGCGATGTGGCTGCTGGCCATTACCTTCGTGATGAGTCTCGTCGTTTGTCTCGAGCTCGAGGGGCCTATGCGGGGCAAGTTCCCGCTCTTTATCGAGCGTATGGTCTATATTCCGCTTTCCGTCTCGCTCACCATCCTGCTGTCATGGTGCATGGAGGCCGCCCCCCGCCTTTTGCTCCGCGCACTGGCATTCGTGGGCACTCTGTCGCTCGAAATCTACCTGATACACATAAAGTTCGTGCTGGTTTACGTTCAGAGGCATGGATTAGGATACATACTAACGTCGCTCATCACGATAGCCGTGTCGCTGGTGCTTGCTTTCCTGCTCCACCACGCGGTGGCTTTCGCAACGCGTTTCCTGCCAAAGTAATGCCCCCGCGACGCGCGCGGAGGTCACAAAAGGCTGCGAAATGCCATTTTTCGTATGTATATTAGGCTTATTATCATAAAAAAACGTAACTTTGCACGAAATTGAATTAAGCGTATGAAGGACATCCTGCGACTGATACGACCAAAGCAATGGCTGAAGAACGTTTTTGTGCTGATGCCCGTTTTCTTCGGCGGCGGGCTGACTGACGGCGGCGTGCTGCTGCGCGCGTCGTATGCGTTCGTGGCATACTGTTTTGTCGCCTCTTCGGTGTATTGCTTCAACGACATTGTTGACTTGGATGCCGACCGCATGCACTCCACCAAGTGCCACCGCCCGATTGCCTCTGGTGCAGTCTCCGTTGGCCAGGCCTATATCCTCATGTCAGCGATGCTGCTGTTTGGATTTGCCGCCATCCTGTCTGTCAGTGACGGGTGGTATAAGGTCGGCGCTGTGCTTGCCGTGTATTATTTTCTTAACCTTGCCTATTGCGCCAGGCTGAAACACTATGCCGTGGTCGACGTGTTCGTGGTGGCGTTCGGCTTCGTGCTGCGCCTCGTGGCCGGCAGCGTGGCAACCGGCATACCGCTCAGCAAGTGGATCGTGCTGATGACGTTCCTGCTCACGCTGTTCCTCTCGTTCGCCAAGCGGCGCGACGACGTTGTCAGGATGGAACGCACCGGCATCGCGCCGCGCAGGAACACGATACGCTACAACCTAACGTTCATCAACCAGGCCATAACCATCCTTGCCTCGGTGACAATCGTGTGCTACATAATGTATACCGTGTCGCCGGAGGTGGTGTCGCGCACAGGCAGCGAGTACATCTACCTCACCACTGTGTTCGTGTTGCTCGGGCTGCTGCGCTACATACAGATAACGGTTGTTGACAAGCGCAGCGAGGACCCCACGAAGATTATCCTCACCGACCGCTTCCTGCAACTCGTTGTGCTGGCGTGGGCAGCGGTGTTCTTCACCGCAATATATATCATGAAGTAATGATGGAGATTTGCGCCTTCGATTTCGACGGAACGCTGACACGCAGCGACACTCTGCTCGGCATGATACGCCATCACTGCGGAAAGGCTGGGCTGTTGGGCGTACTCCTACGCTATGCGCCGCTGCTGGCGCTGATGAAGTTGGGACTGTATTCCAACGGCAGGGTGAAGCAAAAGGTGTTCGGACATTGCTTCGGGGGAATGGCGGCCGGCGATTTCGACGCTCTCTGCCGCGATTATGCTGCGGCGCACACCGGCATACTGCGTGCCGGCGGTATGCGATGTGTGGATGACGCGCTGAGCCGTGGCAGCAAGGTCGTCATCGTCAGCGCGAGCGTGGACAACTGGGTGAGGCCATTCTTCCGCGACCGTGAGGGCGTGGAGGTTGCCGGCACGGAGATTGAGGTGGTGGACGGGATGCTCACCGGGCGCTTCACCACAAGGAACTGCTATGGCGGCGAGAAGGTGGCGCGGCTGCTGCAACTCTTCCCAGACCGCAAGTCGTATCGCCTCGTGGCATACGGTGACAGCCGTGGCGACCGCGAGTTGCTCGCTTTTGCCGACGAACGGCATTACAGGGAGTTCGGCAAAAGGGAATGATTGATGAAAAAAGAAATGCGATGAGGAAATATCTGAGAATGCTGAATATAAGGAAAGAGGAGATGCCGCTTGTCGGCGTTCTCCTCGTGATATTCACCGCGCTGCACGTTCTCGTGGTGCGCCGCTTCTGGGATGCGTTCTCCCCGCTGGGCAAGGACTACTGGTGGTTGTTCGTGGGCAAGTTCGACATTTCGGGCTTCGACCCCATCACCTATTCCGTACTTTCTCATTGGGATACGCGCTATCAGGTGTACCGCCACCCGTTGCTTGCATTCTTTGCGTGGCCGCTCTCGCAACTCAACCAGTGGATGATGTCGCTCTTCGGCATGAATCCCGTGCAGATAGTCGTGGCCGTGGCACTCTTGGCATGTCTCGTTTACAGTGCCGTTTTCCTGTTCCGCATATTCCGGGAGGTAGTCGGGCTTTCGGTGTTCGACTCCACTTTGCTGTCGCTTCTCACGTTCTCCTTCGCCTACATCCTGCTCGCCTACATCTGCCCCGACCACTTCGCCGTGTCTATGATGGTGCTCGTCCTGACGCTCTATGCCGCAGGCAGGAAGATGCAGTCGGGCGGCAGGTTCAGGGCATGGCAGACAATCGTGCTGTTTCTCGTCACTGCCGGCATCACGCTAAGCAACGGACTGAAGACCTACATCGCCGTGCTCTTCACCAACAGACTCCGTTTCTTCCGCCCCCTCCACTTGCTGTTTGCGGTCGTTGTTCCTGCCGCTGCGATATGGTATTTTGCCGAGTGGGAGTTCCGCCAGTACGTCGCTCCACGATACCAGCACCGCAAAGAGTTAAAGGCAATGCGCGCAGCCAATGCCGAGCGCAAGGCATACCGCGCGTTCTGTGACACCACTTCAATCGCCGACAGCGTGCGGCGGCGTGCCGTGTTCGACTCTGTCAAGGCGGTGCGTGAGAAGGAACGCCGCGAGAAGGAGGCGCGCAAGCCAGTCTTCGCACATGCCGGCAAGCCGATGGGAAATGGCACTTTCACGCAGTGGACCGACATTTCCACACCTCGCTGGGCCTCTGCCGTTGAGAACCTTTTCGGCGAGTCCATACAGCTGCACAGGCAACACTTGCTTGAGGACACGCTCCGCAAGCGTCCCGTGATCGTGCGTTACGACTGGTGGCTCAATTATGCCGTGGAGGCTGTCGTGGCAATCCTTTTCCTCGTTGGGATATGGTGTGGCCGCAAGAGCAGGTTCATGTGGCTGTGCCTTGCCTTCGTCCTGCCTGACATTGTCATCCACTTCGGCCTCGGCTTCGGCCTCAACGAGGTGTACATCATGTCGTGCCACTGGCTGTTCGCAGTCCCCATCGCGCTCGGCTTCGCCTTCCGGGCGGCTTCCGGGCGGCTTCTCGTGTCGCTGCGTGCCGTCACGGCGTTGCTGGCGGCATGGCTGTTCTCCTACAACCTGTGGCTCACGGTGGGTTTCCTGTTGTCCACCTGACCGCAAACATCACAACGCCATGGAAACACTGAAGGAAAAAACGGCCAAGGGATTGTTCTGGGGAGCGATGAACAACAGCGTGCAGCAGTTGCTGGGATTGCTCTTCGGCATCGTAACCCTGCGCCTGCTCACGCCGCAGGACAACGGCATGATGGCGATAATCGCCATCTTCTCGCAGGTGGCGACGGTGCTCCAGGACAGCGGTTTCCGCTCGGCGCTGGTCAACATAAAAGACCCTTCCCACCGCGACTACAACGCTGTTTTCTGGTTCAACGTAATCGTCGGACTGGCGATGTATCTCCTGCTGTTCTTCACAGCACCGCTCATCGCGGCATACTACCGCACTCCCGAACTGACATGGTTCAGTCGCTACGCCTTCCTAAGCATAATCCTTGCCTCGCTCAACACGGCACAGTCGGCGTGGCTCTTCAAGAATCTGCACGCCAAGCAGCAGGCCAAGGCTGCCATGACCGCCGTCCTGCTGTCCGGCATTGTGTGCATCGTGATGGCGTGGAAAGGCTATGCTTATTGGTCGCTTGCCACGCAGGGACTGGTGTTCATTGGCGCGTACATGCTGATGAACTGGCACTACAGTCCGTGGCGCCCCACGTTCAGCTTCGATTTCCGCCCGATACGCGGAATGTTCCGCTTCTCGGTAAAGATGCTCATCACTACAATAGTTGAGCGCGTCAATGTCAACATAATGAATATTCTGCTCGGGCGTTATTTCTCGAAGCACGATGTCGGGATATACAACACGGCCTACAACTGGAGCCAGAAAGGCTCGTCGCTCGTCCAGGGGATGGTGGCGCAGGTGGCGCAGCCGGTGTTCTCGGGACTTCAGGACGACCGCGAACGCCAGTTGCGGGTGCTTCGCAAGATGATGCGCTTCGCCGCCTTCGTGTCTTTCCCGTTGATGTTCGGTGTCTCACTCGTGTCAGAGGAGTTCATCGTCGTCACCATAACCGGGAAGTGGATAGGCAGTGCCATGCTCCTGCGCGTGCTTGCCATCTCGGCAGCCTTCAGTCCGCTGAGCACCGTCCTGTCGCAATACATCGTCAGTCGCGGCCGCAGTGGCGTCTACCTCGGCTGCACCTCGGTGCTTTGCGCCATGCTCATCGGCATGATGGCCGTCCTTCACGGCTATGGCATAAACATCATGGTGTGGGCATACACCGCGCTTTTTGTCGCCTGGTTTTTCGTCTGGTATCATTTCGTGAGCCGCCTTTCCGGCTACCGCATCACCGAGATGCTTGCCGACACCGTGCCGTTCCTCGTTGCGGCCGCCGGCATAATGCTTGTCACGGGGTGGGCAACGTCTTCCATCTCCGTGCTCTGGCTGCGGCTTGTCCTGCGCATGGTGGTTTCCGCATCGCTCTATTTCGTTCTTATGAAGATGCTCCGCGTCAAGATATTGGATGAGTGCATCTGCTTCGTGAGGCGGAAAATGACGAGGCGGTGATTTGGCAATGCCAGTTCATTCCCCCGCCAACTTCTTTATCACCGCAGACATCTCGCTTGTGCATCGGCGAATGTTGTAGAGCCTTTCGGCAAGTTTCCTGCCACGCTTTCCCATTCTTTCCGCCTCCTCGGGGTGTTCCGCGATGAAGCGTGTCGCGCGTTCCCATCCCCCAACGTCGCCGTAGTCCACGAGCAGTCCGCAGCCTTCCGCCTCAAGGTCCATCGGCATCTGTGGGTTACGCGAGCAAATTATCGGTATGCCGAGCGCGAGAGCCTCCACCACGGTGGTCAGCCCCACGGTGTAGTTTGTTGGCTGGCAGCAAATCACCACGCACGCCGCGCGGTTCACCTCCGCCGTCAGTTCGTCGATCATCAGTCGGTTGTTGAACGTCACCTCGATGTTCCCACGGCGTTCCATCTTGCCTATAATACTCTCGTAGTCGTTTCCGAGGTAACTTTTTATCGAGAAAATGCGCAGCGGCAGTCCGGTGTTGTTGAACGCGGAAATCAGTGTCGGCATGTCGCGGCGTTCCATTCCCGACGATATGAAGCCTGCGCGCTGTTCACGGTGCTCGCGCATGAAGCGGTCGTAGTAATCGAGGTCTGCCCCCCAGTGTGCCACGCTGATTCTCTCCTTACGGCATTTCACCGATAGCATTGACATTTCCGCGATGGCATCTGAGAACATGAAAAGATGGTCTATGCCACGGTAGTACAGTCGCGAGGCACGCTCGCGGAGCAGTCCGCGCGCCTTTTTTACCGGCTGGTGGTGCCATATGCAAATCGGGTGGCGGTAGACGCCGATGGCGCGGAGCATGATGAGCAGTTCGAGGCCACGGTGGGACGACCCGTAGAGCACGTCGTAATGCTCGCGGCAGCGCATCACCTGCCATGCCACGCGCAGCATACGCCGCAGCCGGTTGTCCTCCTGGTGGTGCCTGTGCAACACCGTTCCTATCCCGTTCTCGCCGAAAAACGTTGCTCCGTAGAGCAGGTGCGAGGGATAGCGGCCGCGTTTCCACTCGTCTATGATGCGCACGGCATCCTGGGTGTGATAGTAGTATATTTTCATTTCAAATTCCGGACACCTGCGTTTTTCCCGTCCATGCTTGCAAAAATAACATAATTTTGCGGAACGGCAAAGCGAATGTGAAAATAAAGGATTAACTTTGCATCTTGTATGAACAGGACTTACAATACCGGGGAGACCGACGAGAGCCTGCGCCGGGAGTACAATCCCGAAGGCTCGACGATGCGCAGGGCGCAGATGCGCATGCTCGACATGCTGATATACCTCCGGGAGGCGGGAAGCCTGTGCGGCGCGCGGCTGCGCCTCGACGGCGGCACGGTGCTGGGCAGCCTGCGCCACGGGGGCTTCATACCGTGGGACGATGATGCCGACGTGGTGGTGAGCCGCGAGGACTACAAGAAGATCGTGGCATACCTCGAGCGGCATCCGCACCCGCAGTATGTCGTGCAGACGAACCGCACCGACAAGGGCTACTACAAGGAGTGGGCGACACTGCGCGACCTCAACAGCGAGTACATATCGCTGGAGGCGGAGGGAAGCCGCGACTGGCGGTCGCACCAGGCTCTGCGCTACAAGGGCCTGCACATCGACATCTTCCCCTACGAGCCGTACATGATACCGTGGCTGCAGAGGCTGGCGGCTAAGTTGTCGTGCGTGGTCAACTTCGACCTCGCAGGGCGGTATCCGTCGCTGGCGCAGGCGGGATATGCCGTGCTTCACCATGCCGTGTTCCCGGCGTTCCGCATCGTGGGGCGGCTGTTCGGCTCGCGCGACAGTTTCATGCACTCGTACGGCGCGTGGTTCTACGAGCGGAACCCACGAAGCGCCATGCTGCCGCTGAAGCCCATAGTGTTCGAGGGACACACTTTCGACGGCCCGGCAGACCCGGAGGAACTTTGCCGAATAGCATACGGCAACTACATGGAGCTGCCGCCGCGCGACAAGCGCAACAGGCACAACACGGAGATAAGGATGTGGTAGTGGCGCGGCAGCGGAACACACTAATTACGAAAACCATATAACAATGAACGAGAAATGAACATAGCAGCAATATTTGCAGGCGGGTCGGGCGTGAGGATGCACACCAAGTCGCGCCCGAAGCAATTCCTCGAGCTCAACGGGAAACCGATAATAATATACACGCTCGAACTTTTCGACAACCATCCCGGCGTGGACGCAATAGTCGTGGCGTGCATCGAGCCGTGGATCCCGTTCCTGCGGAAGATGATACACAAGTTCGGCATCACGAAGGTGGCGGCCGTCGTGCCGGGAGGTGAGACCGGACAGGACTCAATCTTCAACGCGCTGGAGGAAGCGGAGCGCGTGGCAGGCGGCAGGGATGCCACGGTGATGATACACGACGGCGTGCGCCCGCTCATCACAGAGCAGACAATATCGGACAACATAGAGACCGTGGGCAAGTACGGCTCGTGCATAACGTGCGTGCCCGCCACCGAGACTTTCGTGGTGGCGCAGCCCGGAGGCTCGCTCGAAATACCCGACCGGGCAGACTCGCTGATCGCACGCGCGCCGCAGAGTTTCAGGTTGGGCGACATACTTGCCGCACACAGGCGCGCAATCGGCGACGGGAGGCACGACTTCATCGACTCCTGCACGATGATGAGCCACTACGGCTATCCGCTGAAGACGATAACAGGGCCGATGGAGAACATCAAGATAACCACACCCACCGACTTCTTCGTGCTGCGCGCGATGGTTGAGGTGCGCGAGAACCAGCAGATTTTCGGGCTGTGAGGAATGTTGCGCGACATGAAATGATGACTATGGATAGGGATTTGATTGACAGCCTGCGCGGCAGCAGATGGATCGTGACCGGCGCCACGGGGCTTGTTGGCTCGTGCCTCGTCGGTTTCCTCGGCGAGTTGGACAGACGGCACTCGCTGGGCATCAGCATTACCTGTGCCGTGAGGAACGTGGCAAAGGCCGTGGCGATGTTCGGGGGCAATGGCTGCAAGATGTATTTCTACGAATATGACTTCGCGTCCGGCAAGCCTTTCTGTCCGCCGCATGAGGCTGACTACATAGTGCATCTCGCATCGCCGACGGCGTCAAAGGACTTCGTGGAAAGGCCGGTGGAGACAATGATCACGTCGCTGGCCGGGACAAGGCAGGTGCTGGAACATGCCAGGAGGGCAGGGAAGCGGCTGAAGGGAATGGTCTATGTCTCGTCGCTCGAGGTGTACGGCACGGTGACCGACGACAGCGAGCCGCTCGCCGAAGACCGCCAGGGCTACCTCGACCCGATGCAGGCACGCAGCAGCTACCCCATGGCAAAGCGTGCGGCGGAGTGCCTGTGCCACGCCTACAGCGCGGAATACGGGGTGCGTGTGATGACGGCGCGCCTCGCGCAGACGTTCGGCACGGCTGTCGCCGGGAATGACAACCGCGTCTTCGCGCAGTTCGCACGCTGCGCGGCGGCGGACACCGACATCGTGCTTTTCACCGAGGGAAAGCTGCGCCGCTGCTACTGCCACACCGAGGACGCCGTGGAGGCTATGGTGTATATCCTGCTGCGCGGAGAGAGTGGGGCGGCGTACAACGTGGCAAACGAGGCCACATACATCTCGGTGCGCGACATGGCGGAGATGGTATGCCGTGAGTTCGGAAAGAACATGAGGGTGAGGATAGAGCCAAGGGACGGCATGGGGTTTTCGCCCGTGACCTACCTGCGGCTCGACACAAGCCGCATCAGGGCACTGGGATGGCAGCCTCGGCACAACCTGCGGCAGATGTTCGAAGGAATTATATAAAGGTATGGCAATTCATTTATTTGACTCCATTTTCCGCGTTTATCACCGCCGTGACACCCGGGGGTGGGAACGCGAGCCACATTCCGCGCGTCCCATATATGGCGTTTACCATGTGTACTGCACCGCAGGGTGGCAGAGTCTCGTTGAGCGGCAGGTGCGCAACTTGCGGCGCGACGGCCTACTCGGCGCCACGCGGCGGCTTTTCGTGAGTTGCATATCGGCGGACAAGGGCGATGCCGACGAACTGCGGCGCATCATCGGCACGGAAAAGGTTGAGGTGGTTTCGTTCACCGGCGACGCCCGGCGCTATGAATATCCTGCCCTCGAGAAGGTGCTGTCACTGTGCCGCACGCAGGACTGCCTCGTGTATTATTTCCATACGAAGGGCATCAGTTACCAGTGCGTTGACACCGGCGACCGCCTTTTCCGTGGCTTCCAGGCCAAGATAGAGGCGTGGAGGGAGATGCTCGAGTATTTTGTGTTTGCCAAATGGCGCGTGGCAGTAAATTCGCTGAACGGCGGTTACGACCTCTACGGCTGCTACCGGTGGCCTCCGCGCGACTATAAGATGTTCTCCGGGAACTTCTGGTGGATAAATTCCGACTATGGGAAACGCTTGCCAGAATTCCCCGGCGACGTTGTCTCAAAGGATCGTTTCTACTCGGAGGTGTGGCCCATGAGCCGTGGCGGGCGCGTGTTCTCGCCGTTCGAGACCATTGCCGACCTCTATTTCGTACGCATACCGCGCTCCATTTACGCCTCCGCCACGCCCGCGATGTGGGACAGGATTGCCTTTGTCGCCGCATACAACTGGCGAAAAATGCTCAAGCACGTGTTCGGCTACAGTTACAAGAAACGCTGCCAGGCACGTTTCCAGAAACTGAAGTAGGGCGTGCCCGCACCGTTGCATGGCAACTAATCCTTGAGAGAAAGGATTACGAAACAGTTACTATATTACAAGTTATCTTATTGCTAATCTCCTACCTACTATAGTAAAAACTGAAATAATTGCCATTTTTTTTCGTAATATGTCAAAGGAATCTACTTTTGCGTGATCTTTCTTCAAAAAAGTTTGTATAATCTATGATTATTCGTATCTTTGCAGCAACAGAATTCGCCACGCTTCCCATTTGAACAGCGAACCAGGGCGGGTCTTTTGCTTTTTATGGGTACATTAATATTATATACTAAACAGGCTCTTTCTATTTCGGAACAAATAGAACTACTAAAAAGTAGAGGCTTAAATATTGCTGATTCATCCAAGGCTGCAAAATTTCTTGGAGAAAAGACAAGAATTCTTAATATTCACACTAATAAATATTTACCGCAATGATGATAAAAAGGTTTCTGCTATTCATAGCAGTATTTATAATGATTTCCTGCTCTAACGAAGACGGGAGTAAAATACCAAATATTATCCCAAGTGAAATAGAACTATCCGCTGCCCATCCAGAAGCCTTTTTCCAGTTTGTGGAAGGCGATTATACGATGTATGAGTTTAGGATTATTTATGAGAAGAATGGCACAGAGGTATCAGAAAGAATAACCAAGGATATTTTATCAAAGGAACAGACTGTTGTGGAACTTTCTGATGGGAATAAAGCCACTGTCTATTGTAAAAATGGCATACTCCAGAAAATAGAATTTGACTTTATGACAATAAGTAAGGTGCAAACAGGAAAATATAAAGTCCAATTAAACAAAAATAGCATTCAGCAAATGCCTGGGGCTATTTTCTTTGGGTTTAGTGTTCCTGATGGAATATCTAATGTCGTAATAACTTTTAAATAACAAAAGATATTAAAAAATATTATTACTGTCCGCTAAACATAGAAATCCTCATTCCAACTCATTGAGACACAA